>CAJBSQ010000366.1 GCA_903958265.1 uncultured Planctomycetaceae bacterium | reverse complement strand
TGGAGCCGAAGACCCTGCAGCTCGACTCGGGGGATGACGATCCCGAACTCCGCGGCCTGGCCCGAAGGTTCTGGATCGCCGCCGCCCTCACGCTGCCGGTGTTCCTGATCTCGATGCTGCCGATGCTGGGCGTGCCGGTCGATCGCTGGCTAGGACCGACGGCTCATCCGTGGCTGCAGCTGGTGCTCGCCACGCCCGTCGTGCTCTGGGCCGGCTGGCCGTTCTTCGAGCGGGGCTTCCGCTCGCTCGTGACGGGCCACCTCAACATGTTCACGCTGATCGCCATCGGCACCGGCGCCGCGTATCTCTCCAGCCTCGTCGCCGTGCTGTTTCCGGCGGTGATCCCGCACCAGTTCCGGCACGACGGCGGTGTGCCGGTGTACTTCGAGGCGGCGGCGGTGATCATCACGCTGGTGCTGCTCGGGCAGCTGCTGGAACTGCGGGCCAGGCACCGTACGGGAGCCGCCATCCGCGAGCTGCTCTCGCTCGCCCCGCCCGTGGCCCGGGTGGTTCGCCACGGTGAGGAGCGCGAGGTGCCGCTCGACGAGGTCCGGCAGGGTGACCTCGTAAGGGTGCGGCCCGGCGAGAAGATCCCGGTGGACGGCCGACTCACGGAAGGCGGAAGCGCGGTCGAGGAGTCGATGATCACCGGCGAGCCGATGCCGGTGGAGAAGCGGGTCGGCGATGCGGTGATCGGCGGCACCCTCAACCAGACCGGCTCGTTCCTGATCGTCGCCGACAAGGTCGGCAAAGACACCGTGCTCGCACGGATCATCGGCATGGTGGCGGATGCGCAGCGAAGCCGGGCGCCGATCCAGAAGGTCGCCGACGCGGTGGCGGGCTATTTCGTGCCCGCCGTCTTGGCGATCGCGGTCGTCACGTTTCTGGTCTGGGCGATCGCGGCACCGGAGCAGCCGCCGCTGGCGTGGGCCTTCGTCAACGCCATCGCCGTGCTGATCATCGCCTGCCCCTGCGCGCTCGGGCTGGCGACGCCAATGTCGATCATGGTCGGCATCGGCCGCGGGGCGCGGGAGGGCGTGCTGGTGAAAAACGCCGAGGTGCTCGAACGGCTCGAGAAGGTCGACACCGTGGTCGTCGACAAGACAGGCACGCTCACCGCCGGCCGGCCGACGCTCACCGAGTGCCTTCCGGTGGAGCCCCTCGGCGAAAACGACCTGCTGCGGCTGGCCGCGAGCGTGGAGCAGCAGAGCGAACACCCGCTGGCCAGGGCGATCGTGGCGGGCGCCGCGGCGCGGAGCATTTCAGTGCCCGCGGTGGCCGAGTTCGATTCCGTGACGGGCGGCGGTGCCCGCGGGCATGTCGAGGGCCGCACGGTGCTCGTCGGCACACGGGGCTGGCTCGCCGAGGAGGGCGTGGCCGATCTGGCGGCGATTGACGGTCGCGCCGAACAGCTCCAGCAACAGGGCCGTACGGTGATGCATGTCGCCGTGGACGGGCGATTCGCCGGGCTGATCGCGGTGTCGGACCCGATCAAGGCCTCGACGCCCGAGGCGGTTCGCAGCCTCCACGACCTCGGGCTACGAATCATCATGCTCACCGGCGACAGCGAGCAGACGGCCCGCACCGTCGCCGCCGGCCTGGGGATCGACGAGTTTCGAGCTGGCGTCAAGCCCGACGGAAAGTACGCGGTCGTGCGGGCGTTGCAGGCGGAAGGTCGCACGGTGGCGATGGCCGGCGACGGCATCAACGACGCCCCCGCGCTGGCCGCGGCCGACGTCGGCATCGCGATGGGCACCGGCTCCGACGCTGCCATCGAGTCGGCCGGGGTGACCCTCGTGAAGGGCGACCTCCGCGGGATCGTGAAGGCGATCCACCTCAGCCGCCACACGATGCAAAACATCCGCCAGAACCTATTCTTCGCCCTGATTTACAACGCGCTGGGCGTGCCGATCGCAGCCGGGGTGCTCTATCCGCTCTCGAGCCACCTGCTGCTCAACCCGATGATCGCCGCGGCGGCCATGAGCCTGAGTTCGGTGTCGGTGGTGGCCAACGCGCTACGGCTCCGGTCGATGAAGATGGGCTCATAGCCGCCAAAAAATCCGGGACGGGAGCGGATTTTTGGCCGTTACGCCTCGAGCCACTCGCGGAGCCGCGCGAGGTCGCGCTTCAGCTGTGCCACCATCTCCGGCCCCGTGCCGAGGCCGCCATACTCGTGGTGCTGGCTGATCGGCCCCGAGAAGCCGGTGGTCTTGAGCCAGTCGAAGAACGACTTCTGCACCACGCCCTCGCCCAGCGGACACCAGCGGAGTTTCTGGCCCGCGTCGTTCCGCTCCCAGAAGAAATCCTTGCAGAACACGGCGACGAGGTGGTCGGCCATGAGGCGGGCGTGGAGCGGCCAGGCCAGGCCACCCTCGACGGTTGCATGGGCGATGTCGAAGCAGCCGCCGACGTGCTTCGGGTCGAGATCCGCAAGCGCCTCGTGCAGGTCCCAGACCGCCGCGCCGACGTACCCGGCGCCGGAGTGGTTTTGGTAGCCAGCCTGAAGGCCGAGATCCCGACAGGCCGCGGCGACGTCGGCGAGGGCCGCGTGCAGGTCGGCCACCCGCTTCGCCGGATCGCCATCCTGCGGATACTTGAGAAACCCGAGACGCACCCTGGGGATGCCGGCCGCCGCGGTCGCCTTGAGCACCCGCTCGCCGGCGGAGTCGAGGGCCACCACGCTGGTGGTGACGATCGCGAGCTGCTTGGCCCGCTTCCCGAGCGCCTCGACCATCCGCGGCAGATCCTCCTCGACGCGGGCCGGGGCGATGTGCGTGGAGCTGCCTTCCCGCACCGCGACCTCGACGCCATCCCAGCCGACCTCCGCCACGAGGTCGGCGGTGGCGTCGAACGAGAGGTCGGCGAAGGGCTTCGTGAAGCCGATCAGCGGATACGACCGGGCCGCGGGGGGCGTGGCCGCGAGCGCCCGTCCTCCGGCAGTCCCGGCGAGGACGCCCACGGCCGACGACGCGAGAAACCGACGACGCGACGAAAGGCTCATGGGCAAAACCCGCTCCCGTCCCCGATTTCTCCCATGGGCAAAACCCGCTCCCGTCCCCGATTTCTCAGGCGATGCCGAGCACGTCGTTCATCGAGTAGAGGCCGGCCGGCTTGCCGACGAGGAATATCGCCGCGGCCAGGGCGCCGCGGGCGTAGCAGTCGCGGTTGGTCGCCCGCACGTTCACCGAGAGCGACTCCCCCTCCATGCCGAAGAGGATCGTATGCTCGCCCGGATTGTCGCCGGCGCGGACGGCGTGGTAGCCGATCTCGTCGGCTGGGCGGGCGCCGGGCCGACCCTCACGGCCGTGGGCGACCCGAGACTGCCCCATCGCCTGCTGCACGATCGAGCCAAACTTGAGCGCCGTGCCGCTTGGGGAATCCTCTTTGTGGCGGTGGTGGCACTCGATGATCTCGACGTCGGTTCGCCCACCGACCCGCGCGAGCAGCATGCCCGCACGGCCCACGAGTTCCATCGCGATGTTCACCGCGAGGCTCATGCTCGGCGACTGGAGCACGGGGATCGTCTTCGCGGCCTCGGCGATCGCATGCCGCTCGGGCCCCTCCAGGCCCGTCGTGGCCACGACCAGCGGCACCTGCTTGGTAACGCACGTCGCCACGATCCCGCAGACCGCCTCCGGCAGCGAGAAGTCGATCACGACGTCGGCCGGGCACACCCAGCCCGACGCGATGGCCACGCCCGCCGCCGGGATGCCCGCGAGCACGCCCGCATCGTCACCGGCGCGGGGATGGCCAGACCGCTCGATGGCGGCCACGAGCCTCCAGGGAGTCGCATCCGACGCGGCGCAGGCGACGATCCGCTGGCCCATCCGGCCGGCGGCCCCGTGAACCACGAGGCGAAGGGGCGTGGCGGTCATGAGTAGAGGTCGATCGCCTGCACGATCTCGTCGAGGCGGTTGCCCACGCTCACGGCCCGGTTGGCGAAGCTCGCCCGGCTCACGCCTCGGCTGCCGAGCACCTCGTTGAAGAGCTTCTGGTCGGTCGTGTGGTAGGCGACGGTCGCGGTGGGATCCTTGAGCTGATGGCCGGTAAGGATGCAGACGACCCGTTCGTCTCGCCCGATCACCCCCTCCGCGACGAGCTGCTTCGCCCCCGCCACGCTCGCGGCACTGGCTGGCTCGCAGCCCAGGCCGCCCGCGCCGACCTGCGCCTTGGCGTCGAGAATCTCCTGCTCGCTCACCTCGCGAACCACGCCGTCGCACACCTCCAGGGCCCGGAGGCACTTGTTGAGGTTCACCGGGCGGTTGATCTCGATGGCACTGGCGATCGTATGGGCCCGCTTGTGGTCGCGGTCGAGCTCGTCGTAGTAGTGGCAGGCGGGAGCCAGGTCGGCCCGGCCCCCCTCCCACCGCAGCCCGCGGCGGGTGTAGAGCTCGTGGAGCGTGTTGGCACCGGCGGCGTTGATGATCGCCAGCCGCGGGATCCGGTCGATGAGGCCGAGCTTTCTGAGTTCGGCGAAGGCCTTGCCGAAGGCGCTGGAGTTGCCGAGGTTGCCGCCCGGCACCACGATCCAATCGGGCACCTCCCAGCCGAGCGATTCAAGCACGCGATACATGATCGTCTTCTGGCCCTCGAGCCGGAAGGGATTCACGCTGTTAACGAGGTAGATGCCGAGCTTGCCCGTCACCTCCTTGACCC
>CAJBSQ010000365.1 GCA_903958265.1 uncultured Planctomycetaceae bacterium | reverse complement strand
GCCGAGGCCCGTGCCCCCGGATCCCTTCGTCGACACAAACAGCGTGAAAATCTCGGCGAGGGTTTCGGGGGGGATACCGGCTCCGTTGTCGGCCACCGTGACCCTCGCGACGCCCGCCTCGCGGTCGATGGCCGCCGTGATCGTCACCGCCGCATGCGGCCGGCCCTCAACGGCGTCGAGCGCGTTGGTGACGACATTCAGCACGGCCCGCGAGATGCCCGCCGGGTCGAAGAGGAGCGGCGGCAGGTCGGCCGGCGGCCGCCAGTGGATCACGGCCTCGGATTCGGCCGCCCGCTGGGCGACGGTCTCGACGATGTCGTCGATCAGCGCGGCGAGGTCGCCGGGAGCCGGATCGGGCTCCCGTTCCTTGCTGAACGAGAGCATGTCCATCACCAGCGACGAGATCTTGTCCTGATTGCGACGGACGATGTCCCAGCCCTTCTGAAGGACACCGAGGTCGTCGTTCTCCAGCCCCATTTCCACCAGATAACTGCCTCCGCGGATGCCCTGGAGGATGTTTTTGATGTGGTGCGAGAGCGTGGCGATGGCCTGGCCGGTGGCGGCGAGCCGCTCCGACTGCACCATGGCCGAGTAGTAGGTGGTGTCTTCGACGGCGAGCGCAGCCTGATGGCCGATCGCGATCATCAGCTTGAGGTGGTCGTCGTTGAATCGCCGCTGCCCGTCTTCGACCGCCTGGATCAGCGGTACGGTGGTGTCGACGTAGATCACGCCGACGGTGTCGTAGCGTCCGCGCATCGGCACGCAGATCGCCTCCCGCACACCGGTGCGAACCACGCTGTTGCCGCCGCTGAACCGGTCGTCTTCCTGGGCGTCGCTCGTGAGCACCCCCTCGTGCCGCTCCAGCACGTAGTCGAGGATCGTGCGGCTGATCTGCATCGTGGCGGCATCGCCGGCCTTCCGGTCGCGGCGGGCCTTGGTGCGGAGTTCGCGGGTCGCGGGATCGAGGAGCATGATGCAGCCGCGGTCGGCTTCCACCCACTCGAAGACCAGTTGCAGGATGCGGCCGAGCAGCTCGTCGATGTCGAGCGTATGGCTGACCGCGAGCGACGTCCGGTACATCACCTGGAGGTTGCTGCGGGCCCGTGCCAGCCAGCGGTTGTGCGAATCCTCGGGGGTGGCCAGGGCGATCGAGTCGTCTTCCCGCATCGTGCGGACGATCCGCGACCCGTCGGCGGTGTTGGTGGTCGGCACGATGTCGACGGCCGCAAACGACGCCGGGTCTTCGCCGTCTTTGGCGTAGACGAGCACCGTCCGGCCGATCCGGATCCGGTCGCCACTGGAGAGTTCGGCCCGTTCGATGCGGGCGTCGTTGAGGTGGGTGCCGTTGGAGCTCTTGAGATCGCCGATCACGAAGGCGTCGCCGACGCGGCGGATTTCGGCATGCCGGCGGGAGACCTCGTTGTCGTCGAGCTGGATGAAGTTGCCAGCCTCACGGCCGATGCTCACGGCCCCCTGGGTGCCATTGAGCTCGAAGCGGGTGCCGCGGCTGCGGCCCTGGATGACGAACAGCGACGGCACGGCGTGGCGAACTCGGGATCGATGAGTGAGGCAACCATCTGGATTCTCTCACAGCCCGCCCGCGCCGGAAAGGATGCCTCCGCAGCGGGCGTCGGGGGCGTAAAATGGGGAAGACCGTGGCCACGGCGGCCGGAACGTGTTCGAGGTGCAGGAGAGACTGGAGATGCTGATGACGCCGGTGCATGGATGGCGGCTCGCGACCGGGGTTCTCGTCGCAGGATTCTTCGTGGCTGGATGGTCCCTGCCAGTGGGCTTGGGGGCCGGATCTCCTGAGGCACCAGCCGCCGGGCCTGCGGTGCAGGATCGTCTGCAGGCTGCGGGCGATCCGGAGACGCTCGCGCGGTTGCGGCAGGGCGTCGAGTGGCTGGCGGCTCCGGAACGGGAGGGCCGTGGCCCCGGCACCCAGGGCATCGAGGCCGCGGCCGACTGGGTGGCGGAGCAGTTTCGGGGCATCGACGGCCTGCAGACCCGCCTGGTGGGAGACGGGCCGTTTCAGCCCTTCGAGATGACACTCGAGGCCGTGCTCGGGCCCGCGGAGAACAACACGGCCGAACTCGTGGGGCCAGCGGATGCCGAGGGCACGCGGAGGATCGTGCCCCTCACACTCGGCCGCGACTATACGCCGCTGGCGGCGGGGGGCGGCGGAGCCTTCGACCTGCCGCTGGTGTTTGCGGGCTACGGCATCACCGCCCCGACGGAGAAGTACGACGACTACTCGCCGCTCGCCGGCACCGCAAAGTCGGCGGCGGTGGTGGTCCTGCGGCAGGAGCCGCAGAAGGACGACCCGCACAGCGTGTTCGAGGGGAACCAGGCATCGCAGCACGCGGCCTTGGCCCGCAAGGTGGCCAACGCGTCGGAGCACGAGGCGGCTGCCGTCGTGTTCTGCAACGACGCCGACGCCGACGGCGACGCCCTGATGGATTTCGCCCGGGCCGGCGAGGGCTCCAACGCCCGCACAATGCCCGTGCTGCACCTGCGGCGGTCGGTGGTCGACGAGGCCGTGCGACAGTCGTTTGGCCGGCCGCTCAGCGACGTGCAGCGCGGGATCGACGCCGCCCTCGAGCCGGCGAGCCGCCCGCTCGACGGCTGGCGGATCCGTGGTCGCGTTGCGATCGACCGAGTCGAGACCACCGCCCGCAACGTGCTGGCGTTCCTGCCGGGCAAGGGACAGGCGGCGACGGCCGACGGAGCTGCGATTGATCCGCGGGAGATCGTGGTGCTCGGCGCTCATTACGACCACCTCGGTTCCGGCGGCCCGAACTCTGCCGCCCCCGGGGAGCGGGCGATCCACCATGGGGCCGACGACAACGCCAGTGGAACGGCGATGCTCGTGGAGATCGCCCGGCGGCTGGCGGCTGCCGGCCCACTCCCGCGGGGCGTGTTGTTCGTGGCGTTTTCCGGCGAGGAGCGGGGTCTGCTCGGGAGCGGTCACTACGCGGCCAACGCGGCGGTACCCCTCGCCGACACCGTGGCGATGGTCAACCTCGACATGGTCGGCCGGCTCGACGGCGACAAGGTGGTGGTGCATGGCACCGGCACCGGCACCGGCCTCGAACAGCTGGTCGACCGCCTCGTCGCCGAGCACGGTCTCGAGGCAGCCAAGGAGCCCGGTGGCTTCGGGCCGAGCGATCATGCGAGCTTCTATGCCCAGAAGGTGCCGGTGCTCCACGTCTTCACGGGGTCGCACGTCGATTATCACCGGCCCACCGACACGGCCGAGAAGATCAACTACGCCGGGATGGTGCGGCTGGCAGACTTCGTGACCGACGTGGTTCGCGACCTTGCCATGCAGCAGGCACGGCCCGGCTACATCGAGGTGGCCGCTCCGGCGTTCGCACGCGGCGGAGACCGTCCCTACTTCGGCAGCATTCCCGACTTTGGCAAGCCGGGGGGCGGCTATGCCATTTCCGGTGTGGCCAAAGACTCGCCGGCCGCCCAGGGCGGTCTCGAGGGGGGCGACCGGATCGTGCGGCTTGGCGAGAGTGCGATCACCAACCTCGAAGACTTCGACAGCGCGCTGCGAAAGCACAAAGGGGGCGATACCGTGCCGGTGGTCGTCGATCGCGGCGGTGCGGAGGTGACGCTCAATGTCACCCTCGGCCCGCCGAAGTAGCCTGGAATCCAGGCGGAAAGTTGCCCTTGAGTCGGAGGCGGTGGGTCGCCATCATCCCGCCCGCGTCGGCATTCCCGGTGGCCATGGATGGCTGCTTCGGTGGGCCGCCCGCAGGATCCGGCCCACGTTCCGCCAGCAAGGAGAGCAATCCGTGAACAGGCATCAGGCTATTTTCGCACTCGTGGTCGCCGGGGCACTCGGGCAGGTCACTGCCCTGGCGCAGGTTCCTACGCCACCCGCGGCGGCACCCATGGCCGGCGCTCGGCCCGCGTCACCCGCGAGCCATGCGGCCGTCATCGACGTGGGGTATATCTTCAAGAACCACACCCGCTTCAAGCAGGCGATGGACAAGATGAAGGACGAGGTGCTGGCTGCCGAAAACGTCCTCAAGGGGGAACGCGACCGCATCAACGGCCTGATGGAGCAGCTCAAGGGTTTCAATGTCGGCACCCCCGAGTACAAGAAGCTCGAGGCCGAGGTGGCGAAGGCGCAGGGTGACTTCAGCGTCAACGCGCAGCTCCAGAAGAAAGACTTCATGGACCGGGAGGCGAAGGTCTACCTGCAGGTCTATTCCGAGATCGAGCGGGCAGTGAACCAGTTTGCCCGCGACAACGGCATCGCCGTGGTACACCGGTTCGATGGCGATCCGGTCGACTCCGCCGACCGCAACCGGATCCTGGGCAGCATCACCAAGCCGATCGTGTACTACGATCCGCAGATCGACATCACGCCGGACGTGCTCCGGATGCTCAACGGAGCTGCCGTGGCCGGTGCGCCCGCGGCGCAGCCCAAGCCGATTCGCTGATTGGGCGGCCCGTCGATCCATTGAGCCCGGAGGGCCGCCCTCGGCGGCCTTCCGGGACTTCCTCCCGTGGTCCGATCCCATGCCCATCCAGCAGACGATCCGCCGTGCCGTGTCGGTTGCCGGCACCGGCTACTGGACTGGCCGCCCGGTGCGGGTCGAGTTTCTGCCGGCCCCTGCCGGCACCGGGCTCACGTTCGTGAGGATTGACGCCGCATCGCCGGTGCGGATTCCTGTCACCGTCGCGCACCGCGTCGACGCCACCGCCCGGACGAACCTCGCCGCCGCCGGTGTGCAGGTGCAGATGGTCGAGCACGCGCTCAGCGCCCTGGCGGGTCTGGGCATCGACTGCTGCGTCATCAGGATTGACGCCGAGGAGATGCCGGGGCTCGATGGCTCCTCGCGGGCGTTTGTCGACGCCCTCGACGAGGCCGGGATCGAGCGACTGGGTGCGCCCGTCGAACCGCTCGTCGTCGCAGAGACCTGCCGCGTGGGCGATGAGACATCGTGGGTCGAGGCCTCGCCTCCCCGGTTTGCCGGCCTTTCGGTCGAGTATGAGCTCGATTACGGCGCCGGCCCGATTGGCCGGCAGACGCTTGCCATCCGGGTCGGGCCCGAGAGCTATCGGACCGAACTCGCGGCGGCCCGCACGTTCATTTCGCTGGAGGAGGCGGGCCGCCTACGGTCTGCGGGCCTCGCTCTCGGGGTGACGTTCGATGAACTGCTCGTGTTCGATGATCGGGGCCCGGTGGGCAACACCCTGCGGTGGCCCGACGAGTGCGTGCGGCACAAGGTGCTCGATCTCGTCGGCGACCTGACGCTGGTCGGCAGGCCAGTCCACGCCCACGTGCGGGCCTGCCGCAGTGGCCATCGGCTCAACGCGGCACTGGCGTCACGGCTCGTCGCCACCTCAGGGAGGCGGGCCTCAGCCTGACGCGCATGAGTAACTCTGATCGTAGTGATGACGAGCCGATGTCGATCGCCGGCGTGGTGGGCCGTCCGGCTGAGATCCACTCGACGGCCGTTGTCGAGGTGGGCGCGCGAATCGCCGATGACGTGCGGATCGGTCCCTACTGCGTGATCTCCGCGGGGGCCGAGATCGGCCGGGGGAGCGTGCTGGCCAATCACGTCACCGTCATGGGCTCGGTGAGTATTGGTGAGCGAAATCGAATCTTCCCCAACTGCGTGATCGGTGGTGAGCCGCAGGATGTCAGCTACCGCGGCAGCGACACCCGGGTCGAGATCGGCGACGACAACGTGATTCGCGAGGGCGTGACGATCAATCGGGCGACGGAGAAAGAAGACGGGCTGACCTCCATCGGCAGTTCCAACTTCCTGATGGCCGCCAGCCACGTGGCGCACGACTGCCGGATCGGCGATCACGTGATCATCGCCAACGGCACCCTCCTCGGCGGGCACGTTCGCGTGTCTTCGCGGGCATCGCTGTCTGGCGTGGTCGCGGTGCACCACTGGGCCACGATCGGCGGCTATTCGTTCGTCGCCGGCCTGTCGAGGGTGCTGCACGACGTGCCGCCGTTCATGCTCTGTGAGGGATCGCCGGCCCGACCGCGGTGCATCAATGTCGTGGCCCTCAAGCGGGGCGGCTTCTCGCAGCCCTGGATCGAGGCGATCTCGGAGGCCTACCGGCTCCTCTACCGGGCCAAGGTCGGGGTCGAGCAGGCCCGCGAGATTCTCCGATCGCAGGGCATGCTCCCACCGCCGGTGCTGGAGCTTCTCGAATTTCTGGATCTGCAGCAGCAAGGGCGGCATGGGCGGGCCCGTGAACGAAGGAGAGCGGCATGAATCGGATGCGGATGGCAGTCGTCGGCTGCGGTCATCTCGGGGCGATCCATGCGCGGCTCTTGGCCGCTCGCGCCGATGTCGACCTCGTGGCCGTGGTCGATCCGCTGGGCGAGTCGCGGGAGCGAGTCGCGGCGGCCCACGGCTGCCGGGCCTGCGCCGAGCCCCGCGATCTGGTGGGGCTCGTCGATGCCGCCATCGTTGCCGCCCCGACGGGCCTGCATGCCGGCGTGGCCGTGCCGCTGCTCGAGGCCGGCGTGGACCTACTCGTGGAGAAGCCGATCGCGGCGACCGTTGAAGATGCCCGGGCGATCGCGATCGCCGCCCGCCGCTGCGGTCGCACGGTCGCCGTCGGCCACGTGGAGCGGTTCAATCCCGCCTGGCAGGCCGCTGTTGCACGGATCGGCGAGGCGATGGTCATCGAGGCGGTGCGGACCGCCCCCTTCACGTTCCGCTCGCTCGACGTGGGCGTGATCCATGACCTCATGATTCACGACATCGACCTCGTGCTGTCGCTCGAGCCCGGCCGGCTTGAACGGGTCGAAGCCCAGGGGATCGTGGCGACCGGCGGCTTCGAGGATGCCGCACGGGCGCGGCTGGTGTTTGCGTCGGGCCTGGTCGCCGATCTCACCGCCTCGCGGATCAGCCCCGCCGCCCGGCGGACCGTGTCGCTCTGGTCGGCCGAAGCGATGATCCACTGCGATCTCACGGCCAAGACCGTTGAGATGGTCACGCCTTCCGATGGCGTCCGCTCGGGCGCGTTCGTCGCCGCCGCGATTCCAGGCGTCGATCGGGGGCCGCTCAAGGACCGGTTCTTCGCCGACGTGCTCCCCTCCGAAACGATCACCGTCGCCGATTCCAACGCGATCGCCTGCGAGCACGACGACTTTCTGGCAGCGATCCGGGAATTACGGCCGCCGCTGGTGACGGCGGCGGCCGGGGCTGCGGCGGTCGAGATCGCGGCCCGCGTGATCGACGCGCTGGAGTGCCTGCCGTTCGGCCGGCGACGCGCTGCCGCGGGCGGCCGGGTTTCCACGATCCCCATGTTCCCCCATCGGAAGACGGGCTGATCGGCGCATCCGTTCCGGCCGCCACGATCCGCAGGGTCGGTGGTGGACGCCGGCCCCCGTGCTGCCGATACCGATGGAAGGCCCCGGCGGCCCGGTCGTCGACAAGGGCCTGGGCGGCCCGGGCCTGCTCCCCAGGAACGAGTTGATGCTGCGATCCGCCACCCTCGGCATGCTCACCGTGCTCACCGTCGTGGCAGCGACGGCTGGTGCCGAGGCGGCGCCACCGGTGGCCTTCGAGGGGCTGGGCCTCGGCAACTTCGAGGGGGGCGGCTCGGTCGCGGCGGAGTTGGAGCGGATCGATGCCGACGCCGAGCGGGAGCAGCTTGGCAGGATGGC
>CAJBSQ010000364.1 GCA_903958265.1 uncultured Planctomycetaceae bacterium | reverse complement strand
GTGTCGGTGGTGGTCGTCAACTTCAATGCGGGCGCGTTGCTCGGCGACTGCCTGACGGCGGCCCTGGCCGCAGCCCGGCACGTCGTGCTCATCGACAACGCCTCTGAGCCCGGCCCGCTCGACGAGGTGCTCGGCCGGTTCGCCGCCGAACCACGGCTCGAGGTCGTGCGGTCGCCGGTCAACCGCGGGTTTGCGGCGGGCTGCAACCTCGGCACGGCCCTGGCCCGCGAGCCGATCCTGCTGTTTCTCAATCCCGACTGCATCCTCGCCCCGGGCGCGCTGGCGGCGCTGGTGGCGGCGCTTCGGTCGGCGGTCGGCGTCGGGATGGTGGGGGGCCTGCTGACCGACGAACGCGGCCGGGAGCAGGGAGGATCGCGGCGGGCGGTGCCGACACCCTGGCGGTCGCTCGTCCGCTGCTTTGGCCTCACGCGATTCGCCGACCGCTGGCCGCGGCTGTTTTCCGACTTCGACCTGCACCGGCGGCCGCTTCCCACCGCGGCGATCGACGTCGAGGCCGTGTCGGGAGCCTGCACGATGGTGAAGCGGGAGGTGCTCGCCGAGATCGGCCCGTGGGACGAAGGCTTCTTCCTGCACTGCGAGGATCTCGACCTCTGCATGCGGTTCCGCAAGCGGGGCTGGCGGATCCTGTTCGTGCCCTCCGCGCGGGCCATCCACCACCGCGGAATGTGCGGCCGGTCGCGGCCCGTGCTCGTGGAGTGGCACAAGCACCAGGGGATGATCCGCTTCTACCGAAAGCACTTCTGCCACCAGTATCCGTGGGGGCTGATGGGGCTGGTGACCGTGGGCGTGTGGCTGCGGTTTGCAGCCCTTGCCGCGCGAATCACGATAACGCGGATCCACCGGTCTGCCGTTGCCTGGATCGAATGGCTCGCGCATCCCCGCTCCATCGCCAAGCCCGCAGCCACTCCTTCCTCGTCGCCCTAGGGGCCCGCCCGGCATGCCAGCCTCTTCCACTCCCCATGACCGGATCGTCGGCGTGCTCGGCGCGACGAGTCTGGTTGGGCGACCGCTGCTGGATGCCCTGGTGGCGGCCAGTTGGCGGATCGTGGCCTGCTCTCGGGGGGCTCCAGCCGTCGCCGTCGCACCCACTCCGGGAATCAGCTGGCTTCGGCCCGGCGATCCGACCGCACTCGACGCTGGGGCCATCCGCCGCTGGATCACGCTCTGCCCGCTGTGGGTGGTGCCGGACCACTTCGCCTGGCTCGAGTCTCTTGGGATCCGGTCGCTGGTGGCGCTGTCATCGACGAGCCTGATCACGAAGCGGGCGTCGAGCGATCCCGTGGAACGGGCCGTGGCGGCGCGGCTGGCGGTCGCGGAATCGAGCGTTGTTCATTGGGCCGCTGACCGCGGCGTCGACGTCTGCGTGCTCCGCCCCACGATGATCTACGACGGCGTGACGGATGGAAACATCGCCAGGATCGCGGCCTTCGTCAGCCGCCAGGGCTGGTTTCCAGTGGCTGGCCCCGCCCGCGGCCTGCGGCGGCCGGTGCATGCCGATGACGTCGCTGCGGCCTGCGTCGCCGCGGTCGAGCGAATGCCGCTGGCGAGCCCGAGCTACACGCTCTCGGGCCGCGACCCACTGCCGTTTTCTGACCTCGTCGCCGCGGTGTTTGGGGCCTCTGGCTTGCCACCCCGGATCGTGCACGTGCCCAGGCCCTTGGTCGCGGTACTGCTTCCGCTGGCCCGCCGGCTAGGGATCGCCGCCGGGGCGACCTCCGGCATGGCCGCGCGGATGAACGACGATCTGGACTTCAGCCATGCCGCCGCCACGGCCGATCTGGGCTTCCGACCGCGGCCCTTCATGCCCCGGTCGCCGCTCATCCCTACCACACACGATACCGGTCTGGCATGAGACCCGACACCCCACCGCGTGGCCCAATCCGCGACCGACTCGCGGTGATTCCAGCCGTGCTCCTCATGCTCCTGCTCGTCGGCCTCGGCGTGGTTGTCGATCCCGCGGCCTACGACGTTTCCCAACTGCCGCGGCTGCTCGTGCTGTCGGCCATCCTGCTGGCGGCGGTGCCGCTCGCCCTCACCGTGCCCGCGGTCGCGAAGCAGCTCGATACATCAGTCCTCCGTGAGCCGCTGCTGCTCGCGGCGACGGCGTACCTTGCCAGCTGCGTCGGATCGCTCGCCGTCGCCGTCAACGTCACGGCCGGATTCACCGACGTGTTCCGCACGCTCGCGGCGTTCCTCGTGCTCGTGACGGCCTGCCTGGTGCTGCCACTGGATCGTGACTGGCGAAACACCGTCGTGAAATCGTTCGTGATCGCAGCGGCTGTCCACGCGGCCATCGGCATCCAGGAGATGCTTTCGATGCTGGGCCCCGGCCTCCACGGCCGGCGGGCCATGGAGGTAGTGACGGGCAGGATGTCGAACGTCAATCTCCATGCGGGTCTTCTCGCCATGCTGCTGCCCTGGGCCGTGGCGGGCACGACCCTCCCGGGCCGCGGCTGGCGGTGGTTTTCCGCAGCGACCGTGGCCGCAACGACGCTCATGCTGGTGCTGCTCCAGTCGCGGTCGGCCTGGCTCGCGACCGCGGTGGCAGCGGCCGTGGCACTCCTCACGGCGATCGTCGGGCACGGCCGACTCGGGCTGCCACGGGGAACCCGCCGTGGCAGCACGGCCATGCTCATGGGGGGCGTTGCCGTCGTCCTCGGCGGTGGCGTGCTCACGGCCACCGACACGCCGCTCGGCGAGTTCCTGCGGACCACGTTCGTCCGCCGACCGCACCAGGCCCTTGGGCCAACCGACGGCGGCCGCACCATGATCTGGGGCATCACCACGCGGATGATCGGCGATCATCCGCTCACCGGCGTCGGTGCCGGCAACTTCACGGTGCGGCTGCATGAGTATTACGGCGGCGGCGACCTCGACTTCTCGAATCTCTCGAGCGACAACTGGATCGAGCCCCACGACGACTTCCTCTGGGTATTCGCCGAGAAGGGGCTGCCGGGGATCCTCGCGTTTGTGGCGATCTTCGCGGCCGCGCTGCTCGCGATTCGCACGGTGATCCGCACGGGCTCCGCCGCGGAGGCCAGGATCGCTCTCGTCTGCCTGGCGGCCCTCGTCGCCTACCTCGTCTTCTCGACCCTCGATTTTCCGCTCGACCGCGTCACGTTTCAGGTGCATCTCGCGATCCTGCTGGCGGTGATCGCGCTTGGGAAGCACGAGGTCGCACCACGGTCGCGCGAGCCGGTCGCGCTGCCGGCATGGCTCGTCGTGCCGCCGGTCGCGGCAGGGCTCGTCTTCGGCATCGCCTACGCGGCGGCCGCCCTCGATCAGGAGCGGGAGGTGATCGCGGCCCGGCGGGCGGCCCGGATCAGCGACTGGCCGGCGATGCTCGCCGCCGCCGAGCGGGCGACGACGCCCTGGAAGACGCTCGACCCGCTGGCGACGCCAATCGCGTTCCTGGAGGGCATGGCCCGGCTGCACCTCGGTGACCGCGACGCCGCCACCGCCTGCCTGGAGCAGGCTCTCGCCGCGAACCCCAACCGGATGTACGTCGTGAACAACCTCGCCGCCCTCTACGCCGAGGCCGGCCGGTTCGACGAGGCGATCCCGCTGTTCGCCCTCGCCGCCGATCGCTATCCCGATCGGATCGAGCCCCGGCATAACCTGGCCGGCTGTCTGGTTGACGCGGGCCGCTTTGCCGAGGCGGTGGCGGTGATCGAGGACATTCCCGAGGAGCTCCGCCCCGAGCCGATGCGAGAGATGCTCGAGTATGCCCGCGGGCGCGTGGCCGACGAATCACCAGCCGGTCACGCGCCGTGAACGGCTGAGTGCGGAAGCTTCAGGCCTTCGAGCTGCGTCCACGTTCTGTGGAGCGTCGTCTCTGGAAGCGAGGGCGGGTAGGCGAAGGGGGTCGGCGAACGCTCGCGGAGCCTTGGGCGTATCCTCGCCCGGCGACGCGACTTTTGCCGCCCCCGAGCCGGCGAACCACGGAAGTCGAAAGCGCTCTAGAGCTGTGTCGGATTCGGCGCGTCGCCGTAGACCACCTTCGGGTCGAAGGCTTTCTCGG
>CAJBSQ010000363.1 GCA_903958265.1 uncultured Planctomycetaceae bacterium | reverse complement strand
CGGGACGGCATGAGTTGTCTCGCTGGGCTGCGGGACCCCACGCGGCGGCAGGCTGGTGGGCCCAACCTCGGCGGCGGGACGGCATGAGTTGTCTCGCTGGGGCTGCGGCAGCCCCACGCTCGCCATCCTCACGCCGATCCCTTCGCCTGCCCGTTCGTCTGGCCGTTCGTCTGGCCCGTTACTCTCAGAGCCTGACGGGGTCGTGGCTATGGGCGCTGGGCGGAAACGCCGGGGAGTTTTCCCTCGGCGAGTTCACGGTCCCATTCGTCCATCAGCGGCCAGTGGGGTGCGCAGGTGCCGAAGTCGGCGAGCACGAGATAACCCTTCAGGCGGGCGATCGTCGCGGCGAGCAGCCGGTCGTCCTTCCGGAAGATCGGGCCGTGACTCGGGAGGAGCCACTCCACGTCACTGGCGGCGATCCGCTCGAGCGATTCGATGAACGACGGAATGTCACTGCCATGGTGGGCGTCGATCGCCCCCACGGAACCGTCGCGGTAGATGTTGTCACCCGAGAGCAGCAGATTGCCCATCCGAAAGGCGAGTTGGCTGTCGGTGTGGCCGGGCGTGAGCCAGACCTCCAGCGAACAGCCACCGACCTCAACGGTGTCGCCATCGACGATCTCCCGATCCACCTTCACCGGCGGCATGTCGAGGTGCACGTTCTGCGCGTCGATCTCGGCGAACGTCTTGATGCGGTCGCCCGACTCGAGTGACGACACCGCCTTGGGGTGGGCGAGCACCGGCGCCTTGAGGATCGACCGGGCCTTCGCCAGCCCCTGGATGTGGTCGACGTCGGCGTGCGTGGCCACCAGCGCCCGGCACTGCGAGAGCGGGAAATCCATCTGGCGGATGAGCTCGATGATCTCGTCGACGCTCTCCTCGTAGCCGATGTCGATCAGCGCCCAGTCGCGGTCGTCGTAGATCAGGTAGACGTTACAGCCGATCCGCCAGCCGGCCTGATGGTTCATCTCGATCACACCGGGAAAGATAGGACGGCGTTCGAGCATGGCGGCGGCAATGAGTGGTTGCTGGGGACGGGTTTGCGGGGAAATCCCGCGGAGGACACACTTGAGCCGGAGGCGGTCGCGCGAGCGGCTGGATTCTAGGGCGTTGGCACGGCGGCGGCAACGAATGGCCGTCGCAGCCGGGGTGAGCCCGCCCCCGTTGGGTGCAGTGGAGCGCGGAGTCGCGGTAGGCACGATGGTTTTCGAGGTCACGTCCGCCACGTCGCCGCCCGCATTCGCCGCCTGGGCTGGAAACGTTGCGGCGCTCTGCGATGCGGTGGAACGCCTCCAGCCGCTCGCGGCTACGCTGGGCACCGGCGATCCCCAGCTCGGCGGCTGGCACGGCGCGCTGTTCGGCAAACTCCGGCCGCAGGTGGCCCGCGAGCCGCTCCTGGTCGCCGCCGTCTGCGGCGGCACCAACACGGGCAAGAGCCTGATCACCAACACGCTCGTGGGCGCGGTGATCAGCCGGTCGGTGCCCGAGGCGGCTCGCACGCTCCATCCAGTGGCGAGCTTCGCCCGCGGCGTTGCCGAGCGGATCGATCTGGCGGCGCTGTTTCCCGGCTTCCGGCCCGTGCCCTGGCGGAGCGACGAAGACGCCCTCGATCATGCCTCCGCCGACGTGCTCGTCTGGCGGGAGGATCCTGGCGGCACGCAGCCCGCCCGGCTGGTGGTGCTCGACACGCCCGACATCGACGGCACCCTCCGCGAGAACTGGCACCGGGCCGAACTCGTCCGCAACGCCGCCGACGTGATCGTGGCCGTGCTGACGCAGCAGAAATACAACGACGCTGCGGTTCGCGACTTCTTCGCAGCCGCCGCAGCGGCCGGCAAGACGGTGATCGTGGTCTTTAACATGGTCGATTGGCCACGACAGCGGGAGCGGATCGCCGGCTGGCTCGCCACGTTCGCCGCCGAGACGGGAGTCATGGCGCCGGCGGTGTATGTCGCTCCGCACGACTTCGCCGCCGCCGAGGCAGGCCGCATCGCTCTCCATCCGGTGCCGGAGCTCACCCGAGACCACGCCGAACTGGGCCTCGCCGAACGGCTTGCCACCGCCGACTTTGATCGCATCAAGCGGCATGCGATGGAGGGGGCGCTGCGGGTCGTCGTCGATCCCGCGCACGGCCTCCCCGCCTGGCTCGACGGCATCGACCAGGCTGCCGCGGGCTGGCGGGATTCGCAGCGGCTCCTCGAACGCGAGGGCCGCGTGCAGGTCGAGCTCCCACCACCCCCGCGACAGATCGTCTGGGACGAGGTCTGGTCGTGGCTCGAGCCCCGCCGCTCGGGCGTCGATCTGTTCGTGAGCGCAGGCTATCGCGCGATGGGTCGCGGGATCTCCTGGGCGGCTCACCGCCTCGGTGTGGGCCGCACCGCCGCGGAGCGGCAGGAGGATTTCGCCCACGCAGAACTCGAAGCGCTCAAGCGGGCGCTGGCCGACTTCATCGACCGACTCGACGACGCCTGTCGCCGCGACGCCCGCCTCGCCTCACGGCTCGGGCCGAAGCTCGCATCCGCCGATCGCGCCGCATGGTATGCCGACCTCGAACGCCGCCATGCGGCGCTGCCATTGGTGTCGGAGGACTACCGGACGTTCGTGAGGCTCGAACTCGACCGCTTCGCCGCCGCCAATCCAGGCATGGTGAAGGCCTTGCTCGCGGGGCTCACCGTCGGGTCGGTGGCCCGCCCCGTGATGACGCTGGCCCTGTTCGGCGCCGGAGCGGCCGCCGTGCCGGCCGCCGCGGGCGTGCTCCATCACGTGCTCGATTTCGGGGTCACGGTCGCCGCGCCCCTCGCCGGCGAGGGGGCGGTCGCGGTCGCCGCGACGGGCAGTAAGCCGCTGATCGAGCGGCTCTTCGCGGGCTGGTCGGCCGAGCGGAGCAGAATCCTGGCCGAGACGCTCCACGATGTGGTGCTCGGCGACGGCGTGGAGGAGATTGGCCGGCTCGCCGCGTCCGGTTCGCGGCCCGAACTGGCCCGGGCGCGGCAGTTGCTCGTCGAATGCTCGCGGGAGTGCGGCTGATCATGGCATCGACATCCGACCCGACGCCGGCCGCGGAGCCCGACTTCGCCGCTTTTGACGCGCTGGTCGATGCGCTCGGCCGCTGGGCGCCGACCGGCCCCGCCTGGGCGCCGGCCCGCCGCGTGAAGAATGAGTGGGAAGGGGTGGCGGCCCGGCTCGACAAGGTTCGCCGCGAACTCTCGCGGGTGCTGGTGGTGGGCGTGGTCGGTGGCACCGGCACCGGCAAGAGCACGCTGGTCAACGCGTTAGCCGGTGGCGAGGTCACCGCCGCCGGCGATGTGGCCCGGCCGACGACCGTGAATCCGATCGTCGTGGCGGCCCGGGATGTCGACCTGTCGTGGCTGCCGCTCGACGCGATGCAGGCCCGCGTGGTGCGGAGCGAGTCGCCGGCGGTCGCGAACATCGTGCTCGTCGACTGCCCCGACCCCGACACGCAGAGCCTGCCAGGCGCAGCCGCCGGCGAGCCCGGCCGGCCGAGTGATGCCAACCGCAACCGCGATCTTCTCGAGGCGGTGCTGCCCGCCTGCGACGTGCTGCTGCTCGTCGCCACGGCGCAGAAATACCGCTCGTGGATCGTGGCCCGTGAGGTGGCCGCCTTTGCGCCCGGCCGGCCGCTGCTCTTCGTGCAGACCCATGCCTCGCGCGACCCCGACATTCGCGGCGACTGGCGGCGGGAGCTCGAGTCGCAAGGCTTCGACGTGCCGCGGATCTTTCGCCTCGACGGCGTCGAGGCCGCGGCCCGCGCCGCGGCAGCGCTCGAACCGGAGCCTGGGTTCGCGGAGCTCGTGCGGGCGATCGATGGTGAGCTTGTGGGCCGTGCCGCTCGTCGCGTGCGGAGGACCGGCGCGGTCGACCTCGCCGCCTGGTTCACGAGGCAGTCATTGAGCGGCCTCGACGGATTCACCGAGCCGCTTGCGGCGCTCGCGGCCGGAATCACGACTGAACGGTCGCGGCTCGAGGCGATCCTGGCCCGTTCGATCGGGGAGAAACTGCGGGCAAATCGCTCGGCCTGGCAGCGGCTGATCGGCGATGACGTCGTGGCCCGCTGGCACGGCGGCCCGTTCGCCGCGTTCCTGCACGTGATCGCGGCGCTGGGATCGCTCTGGAGCCGGGTGCGTCCCGGGGGGGGGCTGGTCGGCCGGTTGCTGGCAGGCCAGGCGGTTTCCGTGGCAGCCCGCGACGGAGGCTGGCCGGCGATCGAGGAACTGGGGCTGGCCGCCGGCGAGGTTGAACAGTCGCGCAGCGTGCTGTCGGGCTTGGCCTCCCGGGCCGGTCTGGAACATCCGCTCGTCGGCCGGGCGCGGCTCGATGCCGCCGCTGCGACGGCCGCGACGGCCTCCGTCGTTGATCGTGCGGGCCACTGGCTGGGCGAGGGCATCGACCGCCTCGTCGCGGAGCGGCGGAGCCGCATCGGTCGGCCGCTCGTTCACTGGACCTTCGAGGCGCTCTTCTTGGCGTTGCTGGTGACGGTGCTCGTGCGGGCCGGCTGGAACTTCTTTCATGGCAACCTCTGGGAGGGCAAGCCGGTGTCGGGCATTGGCTTCCTCGAGGAGGCGCTGGTCTGGGTGATCCTCTGGGGCTTCGCGCTGCGGTGGGCGATCTTCGCACTGGTGCGGCTCGGCCTCGACCGCGACATCCAGTCGCTCGTCGCCGGGCTCGCGTCGTCGCGGCTGGTCGATCCCCTGATCGCCGACTTCACCGACGCGAGGGTGGCCGCGACCGAGTGGCTCGACGAAGGCGGTCTGCTCCGGATCGAAGCCGACCGCCTCGCCGCGGCCTGCGGCGAAGCCCCCGGCCTGGGACGTCTGCGGAGGCCCTCCACGTGAGGCACGTGATCCCGCGAGGCGTCGCGGTGGTGGCGGGCGGCCTGATCGCGGTGGGCGTCACGCTCGCCGCCGACCTCGACGAGGTCCGCCGTCGCGGGGAACTCGTCTGGGCTGCGGATCAGGAGGGGGGCGGGCCACACGTCTTTCCCGATCCGGCGGATCCGCGGCGGATCACCGGCTTCGAGGTGGAACTCGCCGACCTCGTCGCCGGCGAACTCGGTGTGAAGGCGAGGTTTCAGCAGGGGCAGTGGGACCGGCTGCCGCTGCTGCTCGATCAGTCAGCCGACTGCGTGATCAACGGCATCGAACTCACGCCGGAGCGACGCCGGGATTACGGCTGCTCGCGGCCCTACTTCGGCTACGCGCTGCAACTCCTCGGCCGTCGCGGATCACCCCCTGCGACGTTCGCTGACCTTACCGCCGCCGGTCCGTCTGGTCTGTGGCGGGTGGGCGTGCTGACCGGCTCTGCCGCAGAAACGGAACTGCGGTCGCGGGCCGCCAGCGGGGAGCTGCACGTCGAGGTGATCGGCTACGACGGCACCCTCGATTCCCTGGAGCAGGTGCAGTCGGGCGTGCTCGACGCCGCGGTGATGGACGACTGCATCTTCACCTTCTACGCCGATCGGTTCGCCGGCCTGCGGACGATCGACCGCCCCTTCGCGGGCGGCCTGTACACGGTGCTCACGTCGAAGGCGACGCCGGCGCTTGTCGCCGCAATCGACGTGGCCCTCGGCAGACTGATCGCCAACGGACGGCTGAAGTCGCTCTACGATCGCTGGGATCTCGCGGGGCGGCAGCAGATGCTGATGCTCCGCGACGCAGCCGAGATCCCGCCCGCCCGCCGCCGATCGCTGGGAGAGCTTGTCCGCCAGTCGGTGCCGCTGCTGCTCTCATCGGCGGGGATGACGGTGCTGCTCTCGTGTGCGGCGTTTCCACTGGCGATCGCCGTCGGCCTGGCAGTGGCCATCGGTCGGCTCCACGGTCCGACCTGGCTCCGGCCGCTGCTGACGGGCTATGTCGAGGTGCTCCGCGGCACGCCGTTGATGCTCCAGCTCTACGCGATCTTCTTTCTGCTGCCGAAGATCGGCCTCGCGCTGCCGGCCCTGGTGGCCGCGATCCTCGGCCTGGCCCTCAACTACTCCGCTTACGAGTCGGAGATCTACCGGGCAGGGCTCAAGGCGGTGCCGCTCGGGCAGTTCGAGGCAGCGCTGTCGCTGGGGCTCACGAAGTGGCAGGCACTCAGGCATGTGCTCGTGCCGCAGGCGGTGCGGATCGTGATGCCGCCGGTGACGAGCGACTTCATCGCGCTGTTCAAAGACACGAGTGTCTGCTCGGCGATCACCGTGATCGAACTCACGAAGCGATACAGCGTGCTGGCACTTTCCACCGGTCGGATCGTGGAGCTGGCTCTCGTGACGGCAGTGCTGTATCTCGCCATGAGCTGGCCGCTGTCGCTGCTCTCGCGGTGGTTCGAGGCCCGGCTCGAGCGGACCGCCGGACCGACGCAGTGAGGATGCCGGGCATGATCGAGGTCGAGTCACTGACAAAGCACCGCGCGGGCCTGCCCGTGCTCGACGCGGTGAGCCTCCGTGGTGTCGACGGGGGCGTGACGGTGCTCGTCGGTCCGTCGGGGGGCGGCAAGAGCACGCTCCTTCGCTGCCTCAACGGTCTCGAGACGTTCGAAGGAGGCGGGATCACGATTGCCGGCCATCGCCTCGCCGTCGGCCCGCACTCCGACGTCGGACTCCACGAGCTGCGGCGGGACGTGGGCATGGTGTTTCAGCAGTTCAACCTGTTTCCTCACCTCTCCGTGCTCGACAACGTGATGCTTGCACCCCGCGCGGTGCTGAAGGTGCCCGCCGAGGAGGCCCGGTCGCGGGCGCTGGACCTGCTCAACCGGGTCGGCCTCGGTTCGTTTGCCGCGGCCCGCCCAGCGACGCTTTCCGGCGGCCAGCAGCAGCGGGTGGCGATCGCACGAGCCCTGGCGATGCGGCCGCGGGTGATGCTGTTCGACGAGCCGACCAGTGCGCTGGATCCCTCGATGACCTCCGAGGTGCTCGATGTGATCATGGATCTCGCCAAGGCGGGCCAGACCATGGTGGTGGTGACGCACGACCACGGCTTTGCGAAGCGGGCGGCCACCTTGGTGGTCGAGCTCGTGGCTGGTCGTGTCGCCCGCCAGGGCAGGGCCGAGGAGATCCTCTGACGGTGGTCGTGGATCGCCGGCGATGCACGTACGTCGAATGCGGGCTGGTGGGCCCAACTCCGGCTGCGGGACGGCATGAGTTGTCTCGCCGGGCTGCGGGGGCCCACGCTCGCCATCCTCACGCCGATCCCTTCGCCTGCCCGTTTCCTGTCGGGCCATTCTGTTCAAGAAGCCGTTTCCCGGCGGCCGTGCAGGCGTGGAGCCAAATAAAAAAACTCCGCCCGGGGGTTTCCCCCCGGGCGGAGCTCACTGGCCGAAGTCGGGCAACAGATCTCCGTTCGACCTATTGACCGTCAACTCACTTGCTGGCGACCGTCCGGACCGACTTCACCGTCGACGCCGAGGCGTCGGGGGTCGGCTCAGCGGCACACGGGGCACAGCCCGCATCCGCACCGCATGCCGGCTCGCAGCAGCCGTTGCCGGCCGAGCAGTCGGGCTCTCCGCCGCAGCAGCTGGTGCCACAGCAGCTCTTGCGAGCGTGCTTGGCCTTCAGAGCCGCGATCATGTCACGGAGGCAGTGACGATGCTTCCGGGTCCCGCAGCACGAAGCCGCACCACAGCTGGGCTCGCAGCAGCCAGCACTGGCGTCGCAGGCCGGCTCAGCACAGCCGTTGCCGGCTCCGCAGGCGGGCTCAGCGCAACCATTGCCAGCATCGCAAGCCGGCTCGCAGCAACCGTTGCCGGCATCGCAGCCGGGTTCGGTGCAGCTGCCGCAGCAGCTGTGCTTCCGCTTGCACTTCGCGAACAGACCCTTCAGACCACCGAACAGATCGTGCTTCTTCCGAGCACCGCAGCACGAACCAGCCCCACAGCTCGGCTCGCAGCAGCCAGCACCGGCGTCGCAGGCCGGCTCAGCACAGCCGTTGCCGGCTCCGCAGGCGGGCTCAGCGCAACCATTGCCAGCACCACAGCCGGGCTCGCAGCAGCCAGCACCGGCATCGCAGCCGGGCTCACAGCACGAAGCACCGCCCTTGCAGCCGAGCATCCTGTCAAGGAGCTCGAAACCGAAGGACTGGCTACAAACGGTAACGCCGAGGACCAGCGCACCGAGATACATCATACGCTTCATCGAGCCACATCTCCTTTGCTTATGAATCACCGGTGTGGTCGTCCCGCTTGCGACGGTGTCACCCCGAGGTTGTGATTCACGAACTCTCCGCGGCAGGCCTGTCGAGCCATTCCGTGACTCGATTGATCGCAGGTTATTGCCGCCCCCTGGTTGCCCGACGGGCACAGTGATGCCCCGGGGGACACGAGGGCTATCGGCGGCCTTCGTCGCTCGGCTTGAACCGTGCCGAAGTTTTTTGCCCACAGGCACTTGCGCGTAGCAGTCGCGTTGAGAATGCAGCGCATTCCGGCTGCGCAAAGCGTGCCGCGCGCGCCCGCGAAACCGTCAGGGTTGCGCGTCAGGGTCAGGTGCAACCGGCAAGGGTTGCCACCGGATCGCCCTCGCAGTGTGAAACCCTGCGGCCGGCGGCGGGGGTCTTCGATTTGTTTGACAGCCCTTGCCTCACCCGTACACTCTGCCAACGACTCTGGTGGCTGGCTTCGCGAACGCTCGTGCGGCCGGCAAACAGGGAACTCCGGTGTGAATCCGGGACGGCCCCGCCGCTGTGACCAGGCGACGAGGTCGGCCGCTTCTGGCCATTGCGGGGCCGCGATTCGTCGCGGTCTCGCGAGAAGGCATGCGGCCGACGAAGTCTGGAAGTCAGAAGACCTACCAGGTGTCATGGGTTTGTCGGACCGCGAGGGCGGTACGGCAGACACGGTGCCGCGGCATGCGCGTGAGGCATGGAGCGGCCGGTCGTTCGTTTCGCTTTCCACTGAATCAGGATTCGTGATGCCGTGCGGTAGCCGGCCCCTTCCGGGGGCGGTGTGCGCCCAGGCCGCACGTTCGCGCATGGCCGCCAGACATCCACCCGCACGCAGACATCGAGCCGGCATGTCGCTGGTGGAGCTGCTCGTCGTGATGTTCGTGATCGCCTGTCTCATCGGCCTGCTCCTGCCCGCCGCGCAGGCGGCCCGCGAGTCGGCCCGCCGTGTCTCCTGCCTCAACAACCTCCGGCACGTCGGCTGCGGGCTGCACGGCCATCTGCTCGCCCGGCGGACGTTTCCCGTGGGCTGCACGGAGTGGCGGGCGGCCGGCACGTCTGGGGCGGAACGCTGCCTTGCCTGGAGCGGTCGGATTCTGCCCTGGCTGGAAGAGCAGCCGCTGGCCGACCTCGTGGACTTTGGCAAGCCGTTCGATCATCCCGCCAACGCCGCCGCCGGGGCCAAAGCGCTCGCCGTGTATCGCTGTGCGTCTGCCGATCGTCCGGCGGCCCTCGTGGCCGGCCTGGGCCGCACCGACTACGGCGGGGTGACCGGGGAGCGGATCACCTCCCCCAACAATCCCGAGAAGGGCGTGCTCGTGCACGACCGTGGGTTCGCCGTCCGCGAGATTGCCGATGGCCTGTCGCGGACGGTCTTCGTGGGCGAGTGCGCCGCGGGTCACTGGCCCGACGGCCAGTGGATCAACGGCCGCAACCTCTTTGATCAGGCGTATGCCGTAAACTGGCCCACCTGGGAGGACGAGCTCCGCAGCCGCCATCCCGGCGGTGGCCATGCGCTCTTTGGCGATGGCGCCGTGCGGCTGCTCAGCGACTCGATCGACACCCGCGTGCTTGCGGCCGCCTGCACGCGG
>CAJBSQ010000362.1 GCA_903958265.1 uncultured Planctomycetaceae bacterium | reverse complement strand
GGGTTTGTCGGCAGGCTCGATCAGCTCGAGGGGCACTGGAGCGTGCGGCTGGCGAGCATCGCCGATCGCGTGCGACGGCCGTTCACCGCGATGCTCGAACAAGACGAACTGGAGGCACTCGTCGAGCCGGCGGTTGCCGAACTGGTCGCCGGCGAACCGCAGGGTGCCGCCGCCGCGTTCGAGGCCAAGGCCGGGACGTTCCTCGGCGTGGCCAGCGGCTCGGGCGTGGAAGTGCCGGACTGGCTGGAGCGGCTGGGCTCCGCCGTGGACCGGGCGATCGAGCAGGCCGACGCGACACCCCGTCACCTCGACGGGCCGCGGCCTCCCACCTCCCTGCCCGATGCGGTGCCCTGGATGCCGCTGCCGTGGAATACGCTCCAGGCGGCGCTCGGCGAATGAGGTCCTGGACCGAGTGTAGGATGCTCTTTTCCCCGGGAATCTCCACGCCATGACTCTTCGTCCGCTCCGCGCATCCGAACACCTCCACGAGGTCAAGTACGAGATCCGCGGGGCCCTCGCCCGCCGCGCCGAACAGCTCGAGCGCGAGGGGCATGAGATCGTGAAGCTCAACATTGGCAACCCCGGGGCCTTCGGCTTCCGCATGCCGGGGTCGATGCGGGTGGCGGTGGTTGAAAACCTCCATCAGGCCGATCCCTACTCGCACCAGAAGGGCATTTTTCCGGCCCGCGAGGCGGTGGTGATGCAGCAGCAGAACCGCGGCGTGATGGACGTCACCGCCGACGACGTGTTCATCGGCAACGGCGTCTCCGAAATGATCATGCTGGCGATGCGGGCGCTGCTGAATCCCGGCGATGAGGTGCTCGTGCCCAGCCCCGACTACCCGCTCTGGACGGCCTCGGTGGTGATCCACGGGGCAAAGGCGGTGCACTACCCCTGCCGCCCGGAGCGGGGCTTCGTGCCCGACCCTGCGGAGATCGAGGCGCTCGTCACCGAACGCACCCGGGCGCTGGTGATCATCAATCCCAACAATCCGACCGGCGCCGTCTACTCCCGCGAGGTGCTCGCGGCCCTCGCCGGGATCGCCGAGCGGCGGCATCTCGTGCTCTGCGCCGACGAGATCTACGACGAGATGCTCTACGACGGTGCCGAATTCGTGCCGCTGGCCGCGCTCACCCGGCAGGCGCTCTGCCTCACCTTTTCGGGACTCAGCAAGGTCTACCGGGCCTGCGGGCTTCGCGTGGGCTGGCTGGTGTTCTCCGGTGAGCGGGAGCATGCCCGCGACTACATCCAGGCGGTGGAACTCTTGGCGAGCCTGCGGCTGTGCTCCAACGTGCCTGGGCAGTTCGCGGTGCAGACGGCGCTCGGTGGCCACCAGTCGATCTTCGACCTCACCCGGCCGGGCGGACGGCTCCACGCGACCCGCGCGGCGATGCTCGGTGCCGTGGCGAGCAGCCGCTGGCTCTCCGTCATACCGCCGCAGGGGGCGATGTACGCCTTCATCCGCGTGCACGCCGACCGGCTCCCTGGGGGACTCGCCGCCTTTGACGACCAGGCGTTTGCGCTCGATCTTTTGGAGCGGAAGCACGTGCTCGTGGCTCCGGGCTCGAGCTTCAACGTGCCCTACCGCGACCACTTCCGGGTCACGCTCCTCCCCGACGCCGACCAGATGGCCGATGTGTTCGCCCGCATCGAGAGCCTGCTCGATGAATACTCCGCCGACGGGTGAGCGGGCCGAACTCCTCGCCCGGCGACGCGACTTTTGCCGCCCCCGAGCCGGCGATCCATGGATGTCGAATGGGCTCTCGCCGTCACGACACTGCGAGCATCCGCTCGAGCGCCGTCACGGCCCACTTCGCCGTCTCATCGTCCACGCGGATCACGTTGACGGGCTTGCCCCGCTCGAGGTGCTCGAGGCTCCAGCAGAGGTGGGCCAGGTCGATGCGATACATCGTGGCGCACATGCACATCACCGGCGAAAGAAAGCGGATCGTCTGCTCGGGATGGTTCTTCTCCAGCCGCTTCACGAGGTGCAGCTCCGTGCCGATCGCCCAGCTCGTACCCGGCGGAGCCTTTTCAACCTGGCCGAGGATGTAGCTCGTCGAGCCGACGAGATCCGCCCTGTCGACCACCTCCATCGAGCACTCCGGGTGCACGAGCACCTTCACTCCCGGCAGGTTCGCCCGCACGGCGTCGACGTGTTCCGGCTTGAACATCGCGTGCACGCTGCAGTGGCCCTGCCAGAGGATCACCCGACTGTTCTCGAGTTGAGCCCGCGGATTGCCGCCGAGGGCAGGCTCGTGCGGGTTCCAGAGGGCCATCTCGTCGAGCGGGATGCCCATGGCCCGAGCCGTGTTGCGGCCGAGGTGCTGGTCGGGAAAGAAGAGCACTCGCCTGGTTCGGGCAAACGCCCACTCGAGCACGGCCCGGGCGTTGCTCGAGGTGCAGACGATGCCACCGTGGCGACCGCAGAAGGCCTTCAGGCTCGCGGCCGAGTTGATGTAGGTGACCGGCGTGATGTCGGAGGTGTCGACCACGGTGCCGAGGTCGGCCCAGGCGTCCTCCACCTGCTCGATCGCCGCCATGTCGGCCATCGAGCAGCCGGCCGCCATGTCGGGCAGCACGACGGCCACCCGGCGGCCGCCGCGGGCCGCGACCCGGTCAGGCCGGTTGGCGAGGATGTCGGCCGTTTCGGCCATGAAGTGGACGCCACAGAAGGCGATCGCCTCGCACCCGGCCCGCTCTGCCGCCGACCGCGAAAGCTGGTAGCTATCCCCCTGAAAATCGGCGTGGTCGATCACCCCATCCTGCTGGTAGTGGTGACCGAGGATCACCAGCCGAGATCCCATCCGGCGGCGGACCGCCTCGATGCGGTCGTCGAGCAGGGCGTCGTCGAGGCCGCGATAGGCGGCAAACGGCGAGGCGAGCGGCACGTCGGGGGCGGCGATCGACATGGCAGAGAAGTATAGTCGGCCGCTGCGAAGGCTTCCCAACACGCTATACTTTCCCCTTCTCATCCGCATTCACCCCCAGACGGAAGGACGGCGACGGAGACATGGCTCGAAAAGTTGTGAATCGCAAGGAACTGCGGGCTCAGTCGGACGCGGCGGAGGCCCGCGACAAGGCCAAGACTCCGAAAGAGAAGGCCGCCAAGGCGAAGGTGACGAAGGAGAAGGTGGTCAAGGAGAAGAAGGTCAAGGAGCCCAAGAAGCCCGGCGAAAAGAAGCCCGCCCGCAAGAAGGTCGCCAAGGAAGTGCGGATGAAGGCCTACTGGGGCGTCTTCAACCAAGGCATGAAGCGGCTCGCCCTGTTCGAGTACGCCGACAAGAAGGCGGCCGACAAGAAGGTTGCCGAACTGATCGGCTCGTCGCGGGTTCACCACTTCGTGCAACTCGTCAAAGAGCCGATCAGCGAGTGACGACAGGCGGCGAGCTAGCCATGCGGCTGCTCTCGGCATCGAAGCCGACTCATGCGTCCGGCCGCCCCCGGGCCGGTGCCCCAGCATGCGCCCGAGCCGGTTTGATGCTCAGTACGGACTCTTCCAGTCGCCCCAGGCGGCGAGGTAGCGGGTGAGGCCTGGGCAATCAGCGGCCTTCGCCTCGATCCATCCGCGGGCGTGCTCGATGAGCGCCTGCTCCCGCTTGAGGTCGATGTCGCCGGCGAGCAGCCGCGACCGCAGGAACACGAAGTAGGTGTCGAGCACGTCACCACGGCAGTAGTCGTGAATCTCGGCCTTCTTTCCGGCGTCCCAGAGGTCCTGCACCATGTGGCCCGCGACCTCCATCTTTCCTGGCTTGCCGATCAGGTTGGCCGCCAGCGACAGCCCGCCGGCGAACCGCGACGCGCCGGAGTTGGTCAGCCATTCGTAGAGGTCGAAGTGGGCCGCCGTGTTGTAGCGATACCGCGGCTGGTCGAAGTTTCGCGCATCCTCGGCGAACCAGTCGGGGATCGCCACGCCGTAGCGGAAGGCGCAGAGTTCGAGCAGCGGCATGTCGAACCCACGGCCATTGAACGAGATGAGTTTCGGCCGCTGATACTTCCGCCAGCCGTCCCAGAAGAGCCGCGTGATCTCATGGGGCCGCGAGTGCTTCTCGTCGAGCACGATCAGGTCCTGCAGCGACAGGTCTTTCGCCACCTTCGCGATCACCAGCGAAATGGGCAGTTGGAAGGTGTAGGGGATGAAGTCCTTGCCATTCTCCTGCATGAGCTCGGCCCGGTACCTCGCGATCGCCGGTTCGGCGGCAAGACCCTCACCCGGATACCGCAGCCGGGAGACGAGGTCTCCGTCGGCCACGCTCTCGATGTCAAACACGAAGGTTCTGGTGTCGGAGGAAGCCATGGGCTCAGCGCCTCGCCAGCGGGTGCTTGAGCGGTAGCCAACTGCCGTCGGTCTTGCTGGAGGCGACCGACTGCTCGATGAAGTACATCCCCTCGACGCCGTCGTGGATGTTTGGATAGACGGTGTTTTTCTTCTCGATCGGGCCCCCCGTCGCCGCCTGGGCCATGGCATCGAAGCCGGCGCGGTAGACGTTGGCGAAGGCCTCGAAGAAGGCCTCCGGATGGCCTGAGGGCAGCCGGCAGGCCGCCTTGCCCGACTCGTTCGTGAACGGCGCGTTCGGATCCCGCGTGTAGATCATGTGGGGCTTGCCATTGTGCCGCACGGTCATGGCGTTGGGCTGCTCCTGGTGCCACTCGAGGCTGCCCAGGGTGCCGTCGATCTGGATCCGCAGGTCGTTTTCGCGGCCGTGGCTGATCTGTGAAGCGGTCACGGTGCCCAGCGCCCCGTTCTCGTAGCGGATCACGGCGTGGCCGTAGTCGTCGAGCGACCGGCCGGGCACGAAAATCTTCAGGCTCGCGCTGATCGCCTCGGGCAGCAGGCCTGTCATGTAGCGGCCGAGGTTGTAGGCATGGGTGCCGATGTCGCCGAAGCAGCCCGCCACGCCGCTCTTCGTGGGGTCGGTCCGCCAGGCGGCCTGCTTCTGCCCCTCGCTCTCCAGCCGCGTCCGCAGCCAGCCCTGGATGTATTCCGCGCGGATCGCCTGAATCTCACCCAGTTCGCCCGCCAGGATCATCTCCCGCGCCTGCCGCACGAGGGGATAGCCGGTGTAGTTGTGGGTCACGACAAACACCGACCGGGCGGCCGCCACCACCGTGGCGAGTTGCTCGGCTTCGGCGAGCGTGAGCGTGAGTGGCTTGTCGCAGACGACGTGAAAGCCCGCCTCCACCGCCGCCTTCGCCACGGGGAAGTGCAGGTGATTGGGCGTGGCGACCGTCACGAAGTCGATCCGCTCGCCAACGGGCAGGGTCTGCTCCCGATCAAGCATCTCCTGCCACGAGCCATAGGCACGCGACTCGGGCACGTCGTAGTCGGCGGCACTCGCCTTCGCACGGGCCGCATCGCTGGAGAACGCCCCGGCGACGAGTGTAGCCCGGTTGTCGAGCACCGCCGCCGTGACATGCACGCGACCGATGAACGAGCCCTGCCCTCCCCCGACGATCCCCATCCGCAGTTTCCTGCCCAGCCCGCCATTGGTGGCCATCGTCGTCATGCCCTTTCGTGAAACGAACATCCGGAGGCCGATTCGGCTCGGCAGCATCTCCCGGAATCTTTGGGCCAGAGCGTAGCACACGCGCTGGCCCGCCGGGCAGCAACCGCCGCACCGGTCCGCCATGGTTGCCCCTGGGCTCCCGCCGGCCGTAGGATGCGGCCTTCGGCAAGGCGGCTTTCCGCCTCCGTCATGTGGACCCGCCAGGCGGCGGCAATCGGCGATGGGATTCCAGGATCGCGGCTACTCCTCCGATCGCCGTTCCGCGTACGCCTCGGAATGGACGGCCGTCAACGCGATCATCGCCCTCAACATCGCGATCTGGCTGGCCAACTTCATTCTCACCGGTGATCTGTTCCGCGAACTCTTCTCGCTGCGGGTCTCGCTGAACGACTTGCTCTGCCTGCGATCCGACCTGCCGACTCATCCGCAGCATTTCTGGTCGCTGCTCAGCTACGGCTTCCTGCACGACGGGCCCAGCCTCGAGCAGCCCAACAACCAGTATTCGCCGATGCACCTGCTGTTCAACATGCTCACGCTCTGGTTCTTTGGCCGGGAACTCGAGGCCGTGACGGGACGGGGAGAGTTCTTCCGCTTCTACTGCGCCGCAGTCGTGTTCGCCGGCCTCGCCTGGGTGGTCGGCGAGGGTTTCGGCGGCCAGGGGGGCCGCCTCGTCGGCGCGTCCGGCGGAGTGATGGCGGTGCTCGCCGCTTTCATCTGGTACTTCCCCAAGCAGACGGTGCTCGTGTACGGCGTCCTGCCGGTGCCCGTCTGGGCGCTGGGAATCCTGTATCTCGTCTCGGATGTCCGCGGTGCCGCCGAGGGCAGCGGCAACGTGGCCCACCTCGCCCATCTCGGGGGCGCCGTGTTCGGGCTCATGTACGCCTGGCGGGGCTGGCAGCTCGACGGGCTCACGAGCGTGCCGGCCGGCTGGTTGGCCCGCCGGCGACGGATGCGGATCGTCCGCCCAGACGACGAACGGCCGCTCTCCGTCCGCCCGGGCGACGACCCCCGGCTCGACGAGGAGGTCGACCGCATCCTGGCGAAGATCAGCCGCACCGGCGAGGGAAGCCTCACGACAGCCGAGCGAGACACGCTCACCCGCGCCAGCCGGCGGCTGAAGGAGCGGAGCCGGCCGTGAGTTCGCCTCAGCGGACCGTGGTCATTGCGGCGGGGATCGCGGCAGTGCGGTCCGGCAGCGACCGCAGCCGCAGCTGGTCGATCACCGTGACCACCTCCGCAAACCGCACCTCGTCGAGGTGACCTGAGATCACCCCCTGCGGGCAGCCGCGGGTGTCGATCAGGGCCACGTTGGGCTCGTTGGGCACGACGCCGAACCGCTGCCGCATCGTGTCCTCGAAGTCGAGCCACACCGACACAAACTGCGAGTCTTTGCGGAACCGCGACCGTGCGACCGCCTCGAGCGCTTTGGGCACCTCGGGCAGGCAGGCGACGGGAATCACGTGCACATCGGGCGGGGCGCTCCCCGCCGGCCAGCCGGCGAGGCCAACCACCGGCTGCCGCGACCACTCGGTCGCCGCCGCCTGGGCCGCCTGCGGGTGGAAATGCACGTGCAGCCTACGGCCGAGCGCCATCGATGCCTCGGCCCCCTTGCGTTCGGCATAGACCAGCACCACCACGTCGCCACGCATCCGCAGCGTCTCGTGCCGATTCTTGAACTGATCCTCCATCGCGAGGTTGACGACCCGCTCGCCACCGTCGGCGAGGAGCCGCGGCGCGGGCACGGCGGCGGCCAGGAGGAGAGCGAGCTGAAACAGACGGCGCATGCTGAGCTTCATGAGTCACCACTGGCGGGAATAGGCGAAAGGAGGGGAGTACCGCGCGGACGGCGGGCGGCACAACGGCGATCCCGCGGCCGACCGGCCGGCGGGACTCACGCCGCGAGGGCCAGATCGTCGTCCACCTGCTCCGCGGCCTCCCCGGCGTCGGCGGCGGGTGCTGCCGCCCGAGCGGGCAGGAGAGCGAGCAGAGCAGGC
>CAJBSQ010000361.1 GCA_903958265.1 uncultured Planctomycetaceae bacterium | reverse complement strand
CCGCGCTCTCGAACTGGCGCGGTTCCTGGGCGATCAGCGGCTCGCCGGCGTGAAGACGGTCGCCTGGCTGCCCCATGGGGTGAGCGGCCATGCCGTACTCGTGGCCGTGGCCTGCGACGAGATTGCGCTGCCCCCCGATGCCGTGCTGGGGCCGGCGACGTCGGGAGAAGCGGCGGTCGACGACGCCACCCGAGCCGCCTACCGGTCGATTGCGGCGCGGCGCAAGACCGTGCCGCCGCCGGTGGCCGTGGCTCTGGTCGATCCGACCTCCCGCGTGGTGCGGGCCTCCACCGACGACGGCGAGCAGTTCGTCGATGAGGCCGATCTGGCGGCGCTGCGGCAACGCGTGGCGGTGCTCGAAGTGGAAGAACTCAGGCCCGTGCCCCTGGCCCTGGACGGCCGCCGCTGTCGCGAACTCGGGTTTGTGCAGCTGCTGCCGAAATCGCCGGCCGAGCTGGCGCGTGGGCTGGGTGTTGCCGAAGCGGCGCTCGCCGCCGACCCGTCGCTCGAAGGGGGATGGAAGCCGGCGCTGGTCTCGCTGAGCGGGGCGATCGGACCCGAGGCCGTCACGCGGGTGAAGGGCCGCATCGAGCGGGCCATCGCCGACGGAGCGAACTTCGTCTGGCTGCGGATCGACAGCGCCGGCGGAGTGCCCGAGCAGAGCCTCGTGCTGGCCAACTGGCTTGCCGGGCTCGACGCCGCGAGCGTGCGGACCGTGGCCTACGTGCCCCGCGAGGCCCGCGGCGATGCGGCGCTGGTGGCACTCGCCTGCGACGAACTGGTGGTGCATCCCGGTGCCCTCCTCGGCGGCGAGGGCGCAGGTGAGATCGGTGGCCGCCGGGCGGAGTCGATCGTGGCCGCGTGGCGCGGAGGCGTGGCGAAACTCCGCGACCGGAGCTGGTCGCTGCCGGCGGCGCTGGTGGCGCCGGGCATCGTCGTCCACCGCGCCGAGGAGCAGGGCACCGGTCGGATTGAGTATTTTAGCGAGGCCGAACTCGCGGCCCGCGACGATCGCGAGAGCTGGCAGCTGGGGCCGGCGATCGGCACCGGCCCGCTCCAACTCGCCGGCCGCCGCACCGAGGAACTGGGCCTCGCCACCCACGTGGTCGACGATGCGGAAGGCTTCCGCCAGGCCTACGGTCTCGCCGGAGAGATCGCCGTCGCCGAACCCGGGTGGTCCGACACGCTCCTGGAGGCCCTCGCCAGCCCGAGTCTCGCCTGGCTGCTGCTCTTGATCGGCGGGGCCGGCCTGTACATCGAGCTCAAGACACCGGGCGTGGGCTTCGGCGGGTTCGTGTCGATGGTGGCGTTTATCGTCTACTTCTGGAGCCAGTATCTCAACGGCACGTCGGGCTGGCTGGAGGTGATGCTGTTCCTCGCGGGTATCGTCTGCGTTGCCGCCGAGATCTTCGTGCTCCCAGGCTTCGGGGTACTCGGCCTGGGGGGCGGGATGCTCGTGATCGCGGCGCTCGTGCTGGCGAGCCAGTCGTTTGTGCTGCCGGCGAATGACTACCAGATCCGCCAGATGCAGTGGTCGCTGCTGGGTATCCTCGGCGCCGCGGCGGGAGTGATCATGCTCGGGCTGTTCGTACGGAAGTGGCTGCCCGCGACGCCGCTGCTCCGCAACGTACTCCTCGAACCACCGGCGGAGACGGCGATCGATGACACCCTCGATGAACTCGTCGGTCGGATCGGATCAACGACAACGCGACTGGCGCCCGCGGGCAAGGCCCGGATCGGCGACACGGTCCGCGACGTCGTCAGTGACGGGCCGCTGATCGAGCCGGGCGTCGACGTGCAGGTGGTGGATGTCCGCGGTGGCCGCGTGATCGTCCGGCCGGCAGGCTCCGCATGACGGCCGTGGCGTGGGTCATCGCGCTGGTGCTCGCAGGCCTGGCAGCGCTGGTGCTCGAGGTCTTCGTGCCCTCCGGCGGCGTGCTCGGATTCCTGAGCGTGATGGCGTTGCTGGCGGGCGTGACGCTGGCGTTCGTCGAGCAGGGAGCCTGGTTTGGCATGGCCACGCTGGCGGTGACCGGGATGGCCGTGCCGGTGGCCCTGGGGCTGGCGTTTCGGCTGTTTCCTGAAACGCCGCTCGGTCGCCGCGTGATGCCCGCACCGCCGCGGCCCGACGAGGTGGTGCCCGACGCCGACCGGCGGACGCTGCTCCGCGGACTGGTCGGCCACCGTGGCCGCACGACCACCGAACTGCTGCCGTGGGGTGGGGTGGATGTCGATGGCGTGCCGTACGAGGCGGTGAGCGAGAGCGGCCCGCTCGCCAAGGACGTGGTGATCGAGGTGGCGGGCGTGCAGGGCGGCGCGGTCGTCGTGCGGGCCGCTCTGGCTCCGCCGACGGAGACGCCGCGGCCCCGACCGGCTCCCGACACGACCGTGCCTCGCGACCTCGAACAATCCCTGGAAACCTTCGATTTCGATGCCCTCGACCGCGATCGCGGCTCGGAAACCATGTCCTCTGGCGAGCACCTTGACTCGGCCCCCCCGCGGAAACAGTCTTAGAGTGGTCTACCCGAGGTCTTTCGCCGCCGCCTGACTGTGACTCCCGGAGTGCTTCGATGCCCCTGCTCACCCTGATCATCCTCGGTGTCGGCGTCTTCGCCCTGCTCGTGGCGTTTGCCGTGCTGGCCCGCTACCTGCGGCTCTGGGTGCAGTCGGTCGCCTCGGGTGCCGGGATCGGGCTCTTCGACCTCGTGGCGATGAGCTTCAAGAAGGTCAACCCGACGGTGATCGTCCGCAGCAAGATCATGGCGGTACAGGCGGGCCTCGGTGACTCCACCGGCCTGACCCTGCAGGCCCTCGAGGCCCACTACCTCGCCGGCGGTCGGGTGCCGCTGGTGGTGCAGGCCCTGATCGCCGCCAACAAGGCGAAGATCACAGAACTCGATTTCAAGCGGGCGGCCGCCATCGACCTCGCCGGCCGCAACGTCCGCGAGGCCGTGCAGACGAGCGTGTATCCCAAGGTGATCGACTGCCCCGGCAAAAACAGCGGCCGGGAGTCGCTCGATGCGGTCGCCAAGAACGGCATCCAGCTCAAGGTGAAGGCCCGGGTCACCGTGCGGACGAATCTCTACCAACTCATCGGCGGGGCCACCGAGGAGACGATCATCGCCCGGGTAGGCGAGGGCATCGTATCGGCGATCGGCTCGGCCGAACGGCACACCGACGTGCTGGAAAATCCCGACGTGATCTCAAAGACGGTGCTCGCCCGCCGCCTCGACTCCAACACCGCGTTCGAGATCGTGTCGATCGACATCGCCGATATCGACGTCGGTGCGAACATCGGCGCGCGGCTGCAGGCCGATCAGGCCGAGGCCGACACGCGGGTCGCGCGGGCCAATGCCGAGGGGCGACGGGCCATGGCCGTGGCCCGGGAGCAGGAGATGATCGCCGGCATCGAGGAGAGCCGCGCCGCCCTCGTCGAGGCCGAGGCCGAGGTGCCGAAGGCCGTCGCCGAGTCGCTCGCATCGGGCCAGCTCGGGATCTTCGACTACTACAAACTGCGGAACCTGCAGGCCGATACCGACATGCGGCGGACGATCGCCTCCAGCACGGCTCCGGTCGCCGCCGGCGCCGGCACGGTGCAGTAACATCCCCCCGCCCCCAGGAGCCTTGCCGTGATCGCCTTCGGTTGGTCACCGCTGTTCGCCGCCGGCATCGATTGGCTGGAAGCACTCCTGCCGATCCTGTTCGTCGGCTTTTGGATCGTGTCGCAGATCGTCGCTGTGATCCGCAAGATCGCGGGGCCCGCCGCGCCCAACCGGCCCGGCCCTGCGGCCCGACCCGTCGCCCGCCGACCGGAAGAGCCGATCGGCGACGTGCGGTCAGAGCTCGAACGCCAGATCGAGGAGTTTCTCGGGCAGTCGCCTGCCGGCCGGGCCGCACCGCCGAAGCCGATCCCCAAGCCGGCTCAGCAGCGGCGGCCCGAGCGACCGCGGGTTTCACCGGCCGCGTCATCACGAGAGCTGCCCCCGCCGCTGCCGCGGATCCACGACAGCCGCATAGCCGGCCGGCAGTTCGTGGCCACCGGCGCCGGCGGTGGCGACGTGGCACGGCACGTTCACGACGCCTTCGCCCAGGAACTCGGCCATCTGTCATCGCCACTCACGGAGACCCGTGCCGCGGGAAAGGCAGAGCCGGTCGCTGGCCGCATCCAAGAGCTCGTCGCCGCGGTTCGCCATCCGACGAAGATCCGCGAACTCATGCTGCTCCGCGAAATCCTCGATCGCCCCGTCGATAACTGGTCGTAGCTACGAATGCTGGCGCGGCGATGCTGGCGCGGCTCGCGGCGAACGCCGCCACCGCCGCAGGTTCTCCCGGCCGCCCCGCCCGCCGGCCACCCTCGTGATGCGGGGGTTTGCGGGTGCTCGGGGGCCAGTTTTTCCGGCTGGTTTTGCGAGTGAAAATCGCGGCTTGAGCGGCCGCCCCCGCTGGTCTACAAGAACATCGGCAGGGTCGCCCCGGCGGCCCGAACGCAGCGCGTAGACGAGGACGCCCAAGCCTCGTCTACGCGCTCTTTTTCTGGTGTCGAACCGGGCCGGTGTCCACGGATG
>CAJBSQ010000360.1 GCA_903958265.1 uncultured Planctomycetaceae bacterium | reverse complement strand
CGCACCGGAGGGGCGGGAGATGTCCGCACCGAGGCCACGGTGAAGCTGCTCGTGGCGGGAGAGCAGCGGCACGAGGTGGCGGAAGGAGATGGTCCGGTCAACGCGCTCGATGCCGCCTTGCGGAAAGCGCTGGCCGGCGTCTATCCGGTGCTCGATCGGATGCACCTGCTCGACTACAAGGTCCGCGTGATCAATGCGCAGGAAGGCACGGCGGCGAAGGTCCGCGTGTCGATCGAGAGCACCGACGGCGAGGGCGTGTGGGGCACCGTCGGCGTGAGCGAGAATGTGATCGAGGCGAGCTGGCTCGCCCTGGCCGACTCGTTCCAGCACTTCCTGTCGCGGAGCTGACGGAGCATCCTTTTGGGGTGTTTTTCGCCGCAACCGCGGACGGTCAGCCAAACCGCGATTGCCCGAATCGGAGCCGTACGGTAAGATTCGATCGTTCGGAATATCGATGAAGGCCGTTGCCCGGCTTTGTGCTGGGCTCCACAGGCCGCGATCGCATCTCTCGAAGTGGCCTCTCCGTGTGCCTGGACCCCTGTCCTTGGCCGCGTGACTTCCGGCCTTTTGGCAGGCGGTGATCCATCGTTGGATTCACCGCGTGCGTGGTCTGCCTCCGGACGTCGTTTCGTCCATTTTTCGTCCATATTTTCTGTAAGGAAACTCCGCTTGAATACCACTGCGTCCCCCCCCACCACCGAAGCTCCCGCCACCACCTTCGCCGATCTTGGCCTGTCGGCCCACCTCCTCGAGGCGCTCGCTGCTGAGGGCTACTCGGTGCCCACACCGATCCAGATCCGGGCGGTGCCGCCCCTGCTCGCCGGCCGCGACCTGATCGGCTGCGCTCAGACGGGTACCGGCAAAACGGCCGCCTTCGCGCTCCCGCTGATCCAGCGGATGCGGGCTGACAACCAGCGGGCCGCGGCCCGGCGCTGCCGGGCGCTGGTGCTCGCCCCCACGCGGGAACTCGCCGGTCAGATTCACCAGGGCTTCCTGGCCTACGGCCGGTTTGCGGGCATCACAGCGGCCGTGATCTACGGCGGCGTGAGCCAGCGGCCGCAGGCCGCCGCGATGCAGCGGGGCGTCGACGTGCTGATTGCCACCCCGGGCCGGCTCGTCGACCTCGTCGGCCAGCGGCTCGTCGATCTCCGCTCGGTGGAGTACCTGGTGCTCGACGAGGCCGACCGGATGCTCGACATGGGGTTCATTCACGCGATCCGCAGGATTGTCGCGATGCTCCCCACCGACCGGCAGACGCTGCTGTTCTCAGCCACCGTGCCCGCCGAAGTGCGGGAACTGGCCCAGGACTTTCTCCGCAATCCACTCGAGGTGAAGACGGCGCCCCAGGCGACACCCGCCGAGACGGTGACCCAGTCAGTCTGGTTCGTGCCCAAGCGAGACAAGAAGGCGAAGCTCGTCGAGCTCCTGCGCGACAAGGCGATGGGCCGCGTGATCGTGTTCACGCGGACGAAGCACGGTGCCGACAAACTCCATCGCGACCTCGACAAGGCGGGCATTGCGGCTGCTGCAATCCATGGCAACAAGTCACAGAACCATCGGGAACGAGCGCTGGCGGCGTTCAAGTCGCCGCGGCCGCCGGTCCTGATCGCCACCGACATCGCCGCCCGTGGCATCGACGTCGATCACGTTTCCCACGTGGTCAACTACGAGCTGCCCCACGAACCGGAAACCTACATCCATCGCATCGGCCGAACCGGCCGTGCGGGGCAGACAGGCGAGGCAGTCTCGTTCTGCGATCACGAAGAGCGTCCCCGGCTGGCGGCGATCGAGCGGCTGCTCCGGCGGCAGATCCCCCAGCTGAACGTGCCGCCGCATGCCGCGGATGGTGGCGAGGAGCGGAGCATCGAGGCGGCCGGTGGCCGTCGGCCGAGCGGTGCGGGCCGCAGCCGCAGCGGGCAACCCAGCCGTGGTCCGTCGCGGCAGCAGGGCTCCGGCCAGCGGGGCGGCCAGCGTTCGGGCCAGCGCTCCGGTCAGCGTGGTAGCCCGCGGGGCGCACCCCGCGAGGTGTCGGCTCCTGCTCCGGCAGCGGTGGCCACCACCGCGGCCAGCAAGCTGCCGCGGAAGAAGCATCGGCGGGCCCTGTGAGCGGCGGGTCGCTCTGGCATCGGCTGCGGCCCGTCGGCTAGCCTTTTCCGGCCTTCCATCCTCCGCCGCGGTGCCGTCATGCACGAACTCCCGAAGCAATACGATCACAGGGCCGCGCAGGCCCGCTGCCGCATCCTCTGGGATGCGGGCCGGTTGTGGCATGCCGAGCCCGAGGCAGACCGGCGGGTCTACTCGATCGTGATTCCGCCGCCGAACGTGACCGGTGCCCTGCACCTCGGCCACGCGCTCAACAACACGCTGCAGGACGTGCTCGTCCGCACCCGGAGGATGCAGGGGTTTCTGACCCTCTGGATGCCGGGCACCGATCACGCGGGCATCGCCACGCAGGCGGTGGTCGAGCGGCGGCTGCTCGAGGAGGAGAAGCTGTCGCGGCACGACCTTGGCCGCGAGAAGCTCGTCGAGCGGATCTGGGCGTGGAAGGAGCAGTACGAGAAGCGGATCCTCGGCCAGCTTCGGGATCTCGGCGCCAGCTGCGACTGGGACCGCACCCACTTCACGCTTGACGACCAGTGCGCGGCTGCCGTCCGCGAGGCCTTCCTCGGGCTGTTCATCAAGGGGCTCGTCCGCAGGGGAAAGCGGCTGGTCAACTGGGACACGTTCCTGCAGACGGCCGTCAGCGACGATGAGGTGTTTCACGAACAGGTGAAGGGGCACTTCTGGCACATTCGCTACGACGTGATCGACCCGCAGTCGGGCGAGCCAGCGAGCGTGACGGTGGCGACCACGCGTCCGGAGACGCTGCTCGGCGACACGGCGGTGGCGGTGCACCCGGCCCCGGCGATGGCACTTGCGGCCGCCGAGGCGGCGCTCCGGGAGAAGCGTGGGTCGGCGGCGGCCAAGGAGCAGCCCGAGATCGACGCCGCCCTCGACGAACTGGCGAAGCGGCGGACGGATCTCCTGCCGCTGCTCGAGACGCTCGCGGCGATGGCTCAGGCGGGCCGCCAGGTGCGGCTGCCGTTGCTTGGTCGGGCGATTCCGCTGGTGGTCGACGAGTGGGCGAAGCCGGAGCTGGGTTCGGGCTGCGTGAAGATCACCCCCGCCCACGATCCCAACGACTACGAGGTCGGCCGGCGGCGGACGCTACCGATGATCAACATCCTCAATCCCGACGGCACGCTCAACGCGGAGGCGGGGCCCTACCAGGGGCTCACGATCCACAAGGCACGCACCAAGGTCGTCGCCGATCTCGAGGCTGCGGGACATGTGATGCAGGTCGAGGATCGGGTGATCGAACTGGCCCACTCCGACCGGTCGAAGACGCCGATCGAGCCCTACCTAGCCGATCAGTGGTTTATCCGGATGGACGAACTCGCCCAGCCGGCGCTCGACGCGGTGACGGGCGGCCGGATCCGGATCGTGCCCGAGCGGTATGCGAAGAGCTATGTCGACTGGCTCTCCGAGAAGCGCGACTGGCCGGTCAGCCGACAGCTCTGGTGGGGCCACCGGATCCCGATCTGGCACGTGACGGGGGTGACGGAAGCCGACCTGGTGCAGGCCTTCGGCAGCGCGGCGGCGATCGCCTGGCGAAGCGATGAGGCGGGGGGCTGGTTTG
>CAJBSQ010000359.1 GCA_903958265.1 uncultured Planctomycetaceae bacterium | reverse complement strand
TGGTACCGGCATGACCGGCCAGCGTGCATCGCAGGGAGGAGACCTGCGGCTACCCCCGCACCCTCGGTGCAATCGGACGGGTTTGCGCGACTGCTCCGGGCATGTGGCTGCCGATCAACCTGACCGCGGCCGGCAGACGATGACTTCCTGCGGAGGCAGGCATGCTCGTCGTCACGTCCAACTGGGCCATCGGAGACGGGTCGCTCGTGCGCGGATCCCGCGGCTGGCAGGGGATGCTGCCGGCCACCATCCACCGCGCCGCCCTCCGCGCCGGCTTTCGCCGCGACGGCACCTACCACGCGATCGACGGCATCGATCTCGTGCTGGCCGGCGACACCTTCGACTGGCTCGTGTCGGCCGAGTGGCGAGGATCCGCGCGGCCGTGGCACGGCACAGTCGCGGCCCGGACCGCGGCAGACCGCGTGGCCGGGAGGTCGGTTAGAGCTGCGCGGGCGGTGCTCGGGCCGCTTGTTCGCTGGAGCCGCCGCGGCCTCGCAGTGCCAGCCTCCGGGCCGCGGGGTCGGCCGGGGCGGGAGAGCGTGATCGTGCCGGTGCGGCTGACGCTGCTCGCAGGCGACCGCGACGCGGCGCTGGCCAACGTCGCGGGCCGCGGCGGACGGCGGTCGTTCGGCATCGGCGATGCGTGGGACGATGGGAAGCTGTCGATCCGCCACGGCCACGATCTCGACCCGACATGCAGTGCGACCGGCCGGCCATGCGGCTCGGCTGGTCGCGCTCCCACGCTGGCGGAAAGTGTCGCGGTCGATCTCGTGGCCGCGTTCGCGGAGGCCGTGGCCCGGCAGGAATCGCCGACGGTGATGCCCCTGCTCCGCGCGGTGGCAGCCGCAGGGCCGGTCGCGATCCCCGGGGCCATCGCCGGCTGGACCGCGACCGTGGCCCGCGACGCCGGGTTTTCCGCGGCGGCGATCGAGCCGCTGGCGTCGGCCTGGCGACGGTGCGTCGACCGCTGGCTGGCCGCGGCCCAACGCGACGTGCCCTCGTGCGAAGTCGAGTTCGACGCGGTGCAGGCTCTGGCGGGCTGGTTCGACGCGGCGTTTCAGATGCCCGACGATCCCCCGGCGGCCCCTGCCGGCATCCGCCGCCTGCTGCCGCGTCTGGCTGGCGTGTCGGAGGGCAGCGTGACCTGCCATCTGGGCCTCGGTGGCGATCCGCACGGGATCGAGGCATCGACGCCTGCATGGGCGATGGTCGCGGGCCGTGGAGCCGACGGCCGGCTGTGGTGGGAGCCGCTGGGCCCGGATCGCGACCGTGCGGCGGTGATCGCAATCGACGTCGCCGACCATCGCGACGCCCGTGGCGGCCGGTTCGTCGATGCGGCATGATGATGGAGCGCCAGCTCTCCTTCCGGTCTGCCGATGTCTACCGAGCCGCTGATCGAAGTTCGCACCACGTTCGGCTCGCGGGCCGACGCGGAGTCGTGCGCGCGGCAGCTAGTCGAGAGCCGCCTCGCCGCCTGCGTGCAGGTCGATGGGCCGCTGATGAGCATCTACCGCTGGGAGGCGGCGGTCGAGACCGCCGAGGAGTGGCGGTGCACCTGCAAGACGACCTGCGAGCGCGAGACCGACTGCGTGGCGGCGATCAGCACGCGGCATGCGTATGCGACGCCCCAACTCACCGTCGTTCGGATCACGGCCTCGGCCGCGTATGCCGCCTGGGTGCGGGAGTGCGTGGCCCCGGCCTGAGGCGGATCGCCCACACCCCATGACGAAGCCCACGCTCTACGCCTTCGAGATCACCCTGCACGGCCTGCCCGCGGAGTCGGCTCCCGGACCGACCTTCACGGATGCCTCCGGCACCTGGCCGACGCTCGCGGTCTCGAAGCCGGCGCTGGCGGTCTCGATGACGGCCGGCTTCGACGACGCGCTCGCGGGTCTTGCGGAACTGGAGCGAATGTATGCCGAGCCCGATGGCTCGTTCGTGTGGACGAGTTCCCGCTCCGGCGACGCGGGGGCCGCGTGGTGGCAGGTCGATGGGAATGCCTGCGAAAAGGACGGTCGCGTGCTCCTGGTGGACCTCAAGGGAAGCTGCCCGCCGGCGGAGTTTGACCGGCTCCTGGCGGCCTTCGGCTGGCCGGCTCAGCCGATGATGATGCTGCTGGTGCGGTCGGCGGTGTTTCTCGGTGAGGAGGCCTTCCGCCAGCATGCCATGGCCCGGGGGCTTTTGGGGGACGGCGAAACCCTGCGGCCGTCCTGAGGGCGGGTGGTGGCGATTGTGCCGCCGCCGGCCGGGGGCGTCTGGTCGCGAAGGTAGAATCGGCCGATAGCCGTGGAGGCGAAGCGGTGCCGAGCAGGAACCGCAGCAAGGCCGTGAGGAACGTGACGATGGCAGCCTGGCGTGTCGGACACTGGCGTGATCGGGGCTTCGCAGGACTGGTGGCCTCGTGCCTCCTCGCTTCCGGTGGCGCTGCCCTGGCCGCGCCCACGATCGAGAGCCTGCCGCTCGCGGCTGCCTACGGCACCGGCGTGCACTCCTACTTCGCGGGCGACTACCAACGCTCATACGACGATCTCTCGCAGGCCATCGAGGCCGGCACGCTCGATCCGCGGGCCTATTACTTCCGGGGCCTCACCGCTCTGAAACTCGGCCGGCTCGACGAGGCCGAGGCCGATTTCTCCGCGGGTGCGGTCCGCGAGGCGGAAGGCACCGGCTCCTGGCCGATCGCCCGGTCGCTCGAGCGGATCCAGGGATGCGACCGGCTGAAACTCGAGCGGCACCGCACCAGAGCCCGGGTCGCCACGCTGCAACTCGACCGGCGGCGGAGCGACCTGCGGTACCTCGACGTCGAACGGGCGGAGGCCGACGTGCTCCGCGACCGCCGTCCGGTGGTCGAGCGGGTGCCAGACGCCGCCAATCCGTTCGACGAAGACGTCGAGCAACGAGCCGCCAGGCGTCGGTCACCCGTGGCGCCACGGACGGAGGACATGCCCGAGCCCGTCGCTGAACCGGGGCTCGATCCGGCCGCCGAACCACGAAGCGATGATCCGTTCGGCAGCGGGGCTGGTCTGGGTGGTGCCGACGCGGTGGCCGCCGGCGGCGAGAACGTCGCCGAGCAGCGGGATGGCCGACAGGAGCGGGAGGCGACCGTGGGCGAGAATGTCGCCGAGCAGACCGACGGCCGCATGGAGCGGGAGGCCAGCGAAGCGGAAAACTCCGCCGGCCAGCGGGACGGTCAGGCCGAGCTGGATTCCCTCCGCTGAACCCCGATTCAGGTCGGGAGCCGAGCGGCGGCGAACGCCA
>CAJBSQ010000358.1 GCA_903958265.1 uncultured Planctomycetaceae bacterium | reverse complement strand
TAGCCGCAGGTTTTTTACCTGCGGTGCGGGCTGAGGTTTTCGTGCAGGTAGGAAAACCTGCACCTACGGGGGAGCGGGGCAATGGACTGCTCTTCGTAGCCGCAGGTTTTTTACCTGCGGTGCGGGCTAAGGGTGTCGTGCAGGTAGGAAACCTGCACCTACGGGGAAGGGCGGGCGCGACCGCCGCGTCAGCCCGACGCGAGGACATCGGCCAGCGTCTTTTGGAGCACGCCGGCACTCGCCTTCAGCGCCTGCATCTCCTTCGGCCAGAGCTCGATCTCGAGCGTCTTCTCTGCCCCCGCCCGACCCACCACCGTGGGCACCGAGAGGGCCACGTCTCGGATCCCGTAGCAGCCCGTCTGCACGGTCGATACCGGGAGCACCCGTTTGGCATCGAGCGTGATCGCGTGGATCACCTCGGCGATCGACACGCCCACGGCAAAGCCCGCGCCGGTCTTTTTCTTGATCATCTCGGCGCCGGAGGTCTTCGCCCGCTGGAAGACGTCGGCCCCGAGCTTCGGCGTGAACCCTGGGTACTTCTCCAGCGGCAGGCCCGCGACGCTGGCGCTGCTCCACACCGGCACCATGCTGTCGCCGTGCTCCCCGAGGATCATGGCCTGCACCTGCGTCGCCGGGCACTTCAGATTCATCGCCAGCAGGCTGCGGAAGCGGAGCGTGTCGAGCAGCGTGCCCAGGCCGATCACACGGCCCTTGGGCAGGGGGAGCTCCTTTTCGGCGAGGTAGGTGAGGATGTCGACCGGGTTGGAGACGACGAGCACGATCGCGTCGGACCGCAGGCCCTTGGCCTTGATCTCGCCGAGGATCGACCGGAAGAGGACGACGTTGCGGTTGATGAGCGCCAGCCGGCTCTCGTCGGGTTTCCGCCGCAGGCCGGCGGTGATGCAGATCACGTCGGCGTCGGCGAGGCACTCGTAGCCCCCGGAACCGATCACCTGGTCGGCGATCGCCGGCGCCCCGTGCATCATGTCGAGGGCCTGGCCGTCGGCAAGATCGGCATTCGCGTCGACGATCACGATCTCGTGCACGAGCCCGCCGAGCTGGAGCGCGAAGCCCGCCGACGAGCCGACGATCCCGCCACCGCCGATGATCCCAACCTTCATGTCATGGTTTCCTGGTTCTGATGTGGTGAGCTGCCGGAGGCCCGGGGTCTCCCGGCCACCCGGAGCTGGTGAAGGCGTGTCAGGCCGCGGCGATCCCGAGCTGCTTGCAGACCTGCTCCGTCACCACCTTCACGAGCGTCTCGTGGTCGAGGCCCGCCGGCGTCACGGCCCGGGTGGCGTTCTCGGGGTCGGCGCCCATCGGGGGAGGGGCGTCGAAGGCCTTTCGGGTCACTCCGGTCGTGCCCCAGCTCGCGCGGAAGACATCGTTGGCGCAGATATCACAGTTTTCCATGGTCTTGTCGAGCCGCGGGTCGGTGTAGCCCCAGGTGGCCTTCAGGTCGAGGAGCTCCTTCGTCTCCTGCTTTGTCAGGTAGGTCACCCGCCCGAGATCCTTGGAGAGCATCAGGATCCGGCAGTAGGCATCGAGGATTTCGGTCCACCAGTAGGCCTTCTCCACGGACTCGCCAAAACTCACCGTGCCGTGGTTCGCCAGGATCACCACGTTCGCCTGCTTTACGAAGGGCTTCACCGTGTCGGCAAACTTCTGCCCGCCCGGAGTTTCGTATCGCGTGATCGGCACGTCGCCGAGGAACACCTCCACCTCCGGCAGCACGCACTGCGGAATCGGCTCGCGGGCCACGGCAAAGGCGGTGGCATGCGGCGGGTGGCAGTGCACCACCGATTTGATGTCGGGCCGCTCCTTCATGATCGTGAGGTGGAGCAGGATCTCGCTCGACCGCTTGCGGTTGCCGCCGATCTGCCTGCCCTCCATGTCGACGATGCAGAGGTCGGAAGGCTTCATGAAGCCCTTCGAGATCATCGTCGGGGTGCAGAGCACCTCGTTGGGCCCAAGCCGAAACGAGATGTTGCCGTCGTTGCCGGCCGCAAAGCCCTTGTTGTAGATCCGCCGACCGATGTCGCAGATCTCTTCTTTGAGCTGGTTGAGCGACTTGTCGGATGTCTTCGGGGTGATGGTCGCCATGGGGGCTCCTTCGGGTGGCTAGGTCGAGGTGGTGGAAAAAGGGGTGATCGGTTGATGGTGGCGTCTTAACGATTCTTGCCCACGCTGCCGGTCGCGGCGGGCGTGCGGGCAAGCAAACGGATGTGGCCTGCGGGAAATCGACTGGTCGTAGGGACTGGAGGGGTCATGAGGTCACGTCGAGGTGGTCGATCAGGGCGGCAACGTAGGCATCAATGGGCTTGTCGAGCGGCCGGAACGGCTGAGCGGCCTCGCCTCCCTCGCTGAACGCGACGAGTTGTCCGTCGCCCGCGCCGAGGTCGTCCCAGGCCACAAGCGGCTCCGCAGCGCTGTCGCCCACCGCGAGGTCCGCGGTGGCCAGCGGTACGACGAGCCGCAGCACGCCCCCCCGCACCGAGGCATGGGGTTCGACGAGGGTCACGGTGCCAATGGTTTTGCCGAGTCGCATGGTTTTGTCCTTGAGCCCAAAACCGGCTGCGGGACGGCATGAGTTGCCTCGCTGGGGCAGGATAGCCCCACGCTCGCCATCCTCACGCCGATCCCTTCGCTCGTCGGTCGCGAGAATCGTCTCGAGTGCTGTCGTGTCTGTTGCATCACTCGAAGATCCCGGTGGAGAGATAGCGTTCGCCGGAGTCGGGGAGCACCACCACGATCGTCTTGCCGTCGGAC
>CAJBSQ010000357.1 GCA_903958265.1 uncultured Planctomycetaceae bacterium | reverse complement strand
GTTTCCGTCGACCTGTCACTCGCCTTCCTTCACCTCAACACCCACCTTCGCGAGCGCTTCTACGAGTTTCGCTTCTTGGGCGCCAACGAAGGCCGCCGCCACTGTGCCTTCCCGGTCGATGAGATAGAGCGTCGGCAGACCCGGCACGTTGTACTTCTGCCCGGCCACGCTCTCAGCCGAGCCCTTGGCCGCCGGGTCGAAGGCAAACGTGAAGGTGTAGTTTGTGCCCCGGTTGGCGGCGATCCACTCGTCGAACGACTCTTTGTCATCGTAGACATTGAGGCTGAGCACCTCCACATTCTGGTCTTTCACCTTCTGGTAGAGCTTTTCCAAGCCGGGCATCGAAGCCAGGCAGGGGCCGCACCAGGTGGCCCAGAAATCGAGGATCACGACCTTGCCCTTGAAGTCCCCGAGGCTGAGCGGCTTGCCCTCGGGCGTCTCGACCGTGAAGGCCGGGGCGGCGACGCCCGGCTCCAGCATCGGCCGTACCTCGACCGGCTTCTGGAGCGAGGCCACGTCGCTGCCGGGGGGATCGACGGGCGTGATCGTGAGTTCGGCGCCGCTGATCGAGGGCCGGGCGATGTACCACTGGCCGTCGATCCGGAAGGGGTCGGCGAGGTTGAACCGCTCCGGCGAGCGAAACTCCTTGTCGCCCTCCTTCGACACGAGCCCCTTGAAGGTGCCGTCGCCGTCGAGGTCTACGCAGAGTTCGACCATTCGGCGGGTGAGGTCCCCTTTGGCCGGCACGGTGAAGAGCGCGTCGTTGGTGTGTTCAACGAGCACGATCGGGTATTCCTTGCCATCGGCCTCGGGCGTCTCACCGAGTTCCACGGTTCCCTCTCGGGCCGAGATCTTTGCAAACGAGAAACCGTTCATGTCGGGACGCCGGAAGATGAACACCCGGTAGTCGCCGCTCTCGGTTTCCTCGATCGGCGAGCCCCAGGAGGCCCGCACGGGCCGCGTGGCAAACTCGACGGTCGCACCGCTGATCTCCTTCTTCAGATCCCACTCACCCGTACCCTCGTCGGTGAGATCGCCGTTCTGATTGGTGTCGATGTAGAGACGGCTGCCGTCCTCGGTCACATCGAGGGCCACGAGCGTGTCGCTCTTCGGGCCGTTGCCCACCCGGATGATCCCGTAACGGGGCTTCCCCTCGTAGGCCGGCTCCTTCATGACGCCGACCGGCTTCGTATCGCCGAGTTTCATCGAGGCCGGCATATAGCCCATTCGGCTCGCCCTCAGCCGCTCCATGTCGAGGGCCGTGGGATTGAGCGTGAGCCGCACCTTGATCGGCTCGCGGAGATCGTCATCGGGCTGCGCTGGCCCAGCACCGGATGCCGTCTCGCCGGCGACGAGGCCGGCAAGCAGCAGCGGGAACAATCGCGTGGCAAAGCCGGGCATGGGAACCTTTCGAGAGGATAATTGTCGCCCGAGGGTAGGCCCGGACACGTTAGGGCAGGCTCGGACAAGTTGGGGTAGGCCAGGGCAGGCCAGAGCAAGCAACGGGCCTCGAAGCCGGCAGATCAGCTTCGAGGCCCGTCGAGGAGCGGTGACGGATTCAAGGCCGCGTCAGACGTCGATCTCGCGGCGAGACCGCCGACGCCAGGCGAGTGATCCGCCGATCAGGGCCGAGGCCCCGAGCATGGCCCACGTGGTCGGTTCGGGCACCGCGGAGACGGTCATGAGGTCGAGCCGCATGCTGCCGCCGCTGCCGAGCGAGCGGTTGTAGCCGGAGGTGGTGTCGGTCGAGATCAGCCCGCTGAACGACGACACCAGTCCCGTCGTGCCGCTCGTGGCGGACAGATTCGGATCCCAGAGGCCTACGATCGCAAACGCGAAGTTGGCGTTGTTTTCGTAGCCCTGGCCGGTGGGGAGCGTGTAGGAGATATCGTCCACGAAGCCGGCGGCGAGTGGGGCCGTGAGCGTGCCGGTCGTAGTCACTCCCTGCGCGAGCCAGTTGCCGTTGATCGTGCGGAAGTCCATCATGCCGCCCGAGGTCACGTTGACCGTGGCCGTGCCGGAGATCGGGGCCGTGCCGGAGTTATACCCGTTGACGAACTGGCTGATCGACGAGCCGGTGCCGCCCGTAGGAGCCGAGAAGACGCCCGCGGTGCCGCTCGTGCTCGTCAGGATCTGCCAGTAGCGACTCGACCGGAAGCCCACCGTCTGGCTCCACGAGAGCTGCACCGCCTCGCCGGCGTTCATGCCGGTGGTGGGAGCCTGAAACATCACGCCCGCCGAAGAGTTCGCCGCTGTCAGCAGCGGCGGATTGATCGTCGCCGAGCGGTTGTAGGTGAAGGTGCCCACGGGAGCCGACGTGTTCGTAATCACCGTGCCGGGATCGGTCGGCGTGCCGTTAACTATGGTGGTGTTCAGCACGGTCGCCGGGGCCCCCTGACCGTAGCCCAGCACGGTGCCCGTCAGCACCGTGCCCGTCCAGGGGCGGTTGTAACCGGCCGATTGCGCGTTCGTTGTTCCAGTGGTACCGTTCCAGTTCCACTGCGAGATCGTCGTCTGGGCCGTGGCACTCGACGCAAGGCCAGCTAGCAGAGCCGCACCAACCGCGGCAGAAAAAGCGAACGAACGCATCAGACGACTCCTTGCGACTGGCCCGGCGGGGTTCGCGGCCTCCAACACTTGGAAGGCTCACCGAAACTCACCTCAGGACGCCCGAAATGCACTGCGAATCGCGCGCCAAAGTTGACGCTGCGCGGAAACATTCTGCGGACGCCCAGTTTTCCACGGACGCGGCGCAAAATGTCCCCTTTTAGGGGAGCCGCGGGCTCCTCGGCAGGTTTCGCCATGTCGGCGAAACGATTCGCAGGAATTGCGAAACACTTTCGTCAATTCTGCGAAATACTTCGCCAGATTTGCGAACGGG
>CAJBSQ010000356.1 GCA_903958265.1 uncultured Planctomycetaceae bacterium | reverse complement strand
GGTAGTCGTGATACCGGGCTGACTCGGTGAGGCGGTCATCGGACGGTGTGGCGGTCATGCAGGGTCTCCGGATCGGCTGGCCAATGGTCACTTCAGGTCGGCCGGCTTCACGCCCACGCGGAAGCCGTTATTTTTGAAAGGGGAGGGCTCGAACGTGCCCACGATGTCAACGGCCGATGTGGCGGGGATCGCGTCGTCGAGCCCGGTGGCCCAGTAGCAGGCGTTGACCAAGAGCCGCCGAAGGCCGGCGGAGCGCATGTCTTGCGAGGCGCCCATCGTCGTCGTGAACACCCGGCCGGCGGGCCCACCCTCGATCGCATACGTCTTCGTCCACGCGATGGGCATCATCGGGTCATTCTTCTGGCCCTCGACCGGCGTTGTCTCAGGCGTGAGTCCTGAGACCACCTGGCCGAGCACGAGTGGCCGCGAATCGCCCGGCAACGGCAGGCGAACGCCATACACGTCGCTGGGGCCATAGATATCGCCGTCGCCGATCCCGCGGAGGATCGGATGGCCCTTGGCCTCCGGCACGACGAGGCCGCGGGTGCCCTCCTTGCCGTGCTGGCCGTGGTGGCTGATCCAGGTCTCGCCGAGCACCTGGCGGCCGAAGCCTTCGGCAAACCCCTCGCCGCCGTGCTTCCAGTGATACATCTCGAACGTGCCCCCTTTCGGAAAATCGAAGGCATGGGTCGCCGTTCGCAGGCCAACCACCGGCTTGCCGGCCCGCAGGTAGGCGTCGATCTCCCGCATCTGCTCGTCGGGGAGCGTGCGAAACCGGGTGGCGATCACCATCAGGTCCGCTTTCCGGAGGGCCTCGAGGCCCGGGATGTTGTGCCGCTGGTTCGGATCGATCACGCCGGTCTCGGGGTCGATCGCGTAGAGCACCGTGCACTCGAAGCCGTGGTGCTTCGCGAGGATCTTCGCCAGCTGCGTGAGGGCCTCCTCGCTGCGGTACTCCTCGTCGCCGCTCACGAGCACGACGTGCTTGCCCTTGCCCGGCCCCTCACCGCCCGGGATCGAAAGCCACGGATCGCCGCCGAACGCGACGGCGGCCACGAGCGACAGCCCGAACACGACCGACGCAATGACCTGTCGCAGCATGGGATTTCCCCGGAGGAGCGGTGACGCCGGCCAGCAGGACCGAGAACGTGCGACCGCAGCAGAGCATCCTACTCAGGAAAGGATGCCCCTGACCACGTGTCCGTGGACATCGGTCAGCCGGAAATCCCGCCCCTGGTAGCGGTAGGTGAGCCGCTCGTGGTCGAGGCCCAGGCAGTGCAGGATCGTGGCCTGCAGGTCGTGAACGTGAACTTCGTCGCGGGCGATGTGGAAGCCCAGTTCGTCGGTCTCGCCGTAGGTGACACCCCCCCGGATGCCGCCGCCGGCCAGCCACATCGTGAAGGCATTGGGGTGGTGGTCGCGGCCCTTCGAGCGGCCGAGCACGGCACTTGCCTCCACCATCGGGGTGCGGCCGAACTCGCCTCCCCAGACCACGAGCGTCGAATCGAGCATGCCCCGCCGCTTGAGGTCGGCCACCAGGGCCGCACTCGCCCGGTCGGTCTTCGTGCAGTTGGTCTTCACGTTGCCGGCCACGTCGGAATGGCCGTCCCAGCCCTCGTGGTAGATCGTGATGAACCGCACCCCGCGCTCCACGAGCCGCCGGGCGATCAGGCAGGCCCGGGCGAAGCTCGCCTCGCCCGGCGTGCAGCCATACAGGGCGAGCGTCTCAGGCGTCTCATCGGCGAGGTTCATCAGCTCCGGGGCCGAAGTCTGCAGCCGGTGGGCCATCTCGTAGTTTGCGATCCGCGTGGTGATCTCCGGATCGCCATCGAGCGCGAGGCGGCGGCGATTGAGCGCCTCGACCACGTCGAGCGTGTCGGCAGCCATCCGCCTGTCGACCCCGTCGGGCGAATCGACATTGAGGATGGGCGAGCCCGCGTTGCGAAAGCGGGTGCCGGTGTAGACACTCGGCAGGAAGCCGCTCGACCAGTTGGCGCTGCCGCCGCTGATGCCGGAGCCCGTGCTCATCACCACGAAGGCGGGCAGGTCGCGGCTCTCGCTGCCGATCCCGTAGGAAACCCACGAGCCGAGGCTTGGCCGGCCGGGTTGCGCGAAGCCGCAGTTCATGAAAATCTGGGCCGGGGCATGGTTGAACTGGTCGGTGCGGCAGCTCTTCACGATCGCGATGTCATCCACCACCGTGGCGAGGTGCGGCAGCATCGTGGAGAGCTCCGCGCCGCACTGGCCGTGTCGGGCAAAGGCATACTGCGGGCCGAGCACTGCCGCATCGGACCGGATGAAGGCATACCGCTGGCCACCGATCACCTCGGGTGGAATCGGCTTGCCCTCGATGGCCGCGAGCTTGGGCTTGTGGTCGAAAAGGTCGAGCTGGCTTGGCGCACCCGCCATGAAGAGCTGGATCACGGCCTTGGCCCGGCCGGGAGTATGCGGGGGCCGCGGCTCGAGCGGGCCCGCGGCGGCGAGGGCGGCGGCCTGGGACTGGCTGCCGAGCGATTCGGCCACGAGCCCCGCCAGCGCCATCTTGCCGACGCCGATGCCGCAGTCGCGGAAGAAATGCCGTCGCGTGACGTCGAGCAGATGGTTCATGGTCGCTCCTACCGCTTGACGATCGCTTCGTCGAGATTCATCACCGCCCGAGCCGCCAGCATCCAGACGGCCCGCTCGCCCGCATCATCACCCGCATCATCGCCGGCCAGTTTCGTCGCGTCGATCTCACCCGCTGCCATCCGCCGCCGCTGCTCGTCGAGATACCCGGTGAGGGTGCGGGCCTCGTCGGCGTCGAGCTCCCGAGACAGCACCCTCCGGGCAAGTTCCCGAAGCCGGATCGCATCATCCGAACCCGCCGCCATCACCGCCCTGCCCAGCGCCCGCGCCACCTCCACAAACATCGGATCGTTGAGCAGCGTGAGGGCTTGGAGCGCCGAGTTAGACGCCTCGCGGCGGGCAATGCAGGCTTCCCCGGTCGGCCCATCAAACGTCGTCGTCATGGCAAACGGGGCTGTCCGCTTCTGGAAGGTGTAGAGGCTGCGGCGGTGGCGATCGTCACCCGTGCTCGCCTGCCATTTCGGATTGCCATACGCCACCTCCGTCACTCCCTCGGGCTGCGGCGGGCGAACGCCGGGGCCATACATTTTCGCCGACAATAGCCCCGCCGCCGCGAGCATCGAATCGCGGATCACCTCGGCCTCGAGGCGAACCCGCGGGCCGCGGGCCAGGAGCACGTTGCCTGGATCGCGGGCGGCAAGTGCCGGCGACACCGCCGACGACTGCCGGTAGGTCGCGGTCGTGACGATCAGCCGGTGGAGTTTCTTCTGCGACCAGCCGAGGTCGTGCATAAACGTGACCGCGAGCCAGTCGAGCAGTTCGGGGTGGCTCGGCGGGTCGCTCTGGTAGCCAAAGTCTTCCACGGTGGCCACGAGCCCCCGACCAAAGAAGGCCTGCCAGTGGCGGTTGACGGCCACGCGGGCGGTGAGCGGATTCCCCGTCGAGACGAGCCACTTCGCGAGAGCCAGTCGATCGGCCGGCGCATCGGTCGGCAGGGGGGGCAGAAACGCCGGGGTCGCCGGCTGCACTTCCTCCTCAGGCTGCGTGTACTCGCCCCGATGGCGACGGAACGTCTTTCGCGGATTGTCGGCGGGCCGCTCCCGCATCACGAGCGTGGTCGTGCCCCCGCGGAGGCTGTCCTCCAGCGACCAGATCGCTTTCACAGGCTCGGCCAACTCTGCCGCCGAGGTAAGAAACCGGCGGAAGACGAGATTCTGCTCGGCGGGCAACCGTGAGCCGGCAGGCTTGGCAAGCGCGGCCTCCTCGGCGGCGGTGTGCCCCCGGGCCTCAGCGTCGGCGCGATCGGCAACCGACACGCGGAAGCAGCCGAGACCACACGCATAGTGCCGCTCGCTCTGGAGCTG
>CAJBSQ010000355.1 GCA_903958265.1 uncultured Planctomycetaceae bacterium | reverse complement strand
TTCCTGCCCCCGCTTGAGGTCGCGAATCCCGACGACCGCGATCCGCGGGCCGCGAGCGCGGCAGCCGACGACTGGCTCGACCTCGTCGCCGCAGTCGAGCGAGTGGCCGTGGCCGGCGATACACCGGTCGTGCTCGAGGGCTATCTCGCGCCGCACGATCCCCGGCTCCGGCGGCTGCAGGTCACTCCCGACCCGGGCGTCATCGAGGTCAACGTGCCGCCGGCCGGGACGTGGCGGGAGTTGGTGCGGCTCCGCGAGGTGCTCGACGAGGAGGCGCGGGCCAGCCGGTTGGGGGCCGAGAAGTTCGAGATCGATGGCCTGCACACCGGCACCGGCGGCGGCGATCACGTCGTGCTCGGCGGGGCTGCGCCGGCCGACAGTCCGTTCCTGCGGCGTCCCCGGCTCCTCGGCGGGCTCGTCGCCTACTTCAACAACCATCCCGCGCTCTCCTATCTGTTCGCCGGCCGGTTCATCGGGCCGACGAGCCAGGCGCCGCGGATCGACGAGGCGCGGCACGAAAGCCTCTACGAACTGGAGCTCGCCCTCCAGGAACTCGATGCGGCTGGTCCCGAAACGCCGCCCTGGTTCGTCGATCGTGTGTTCCGCAACCTGCTCACCGACCTGACAGGCAACACGCACCGCGCCGAGTTTTGCATCGACAAACTCTTTTCCCCCGACACCGCCGGTGGTCGTCGCGGCCTTCTCGAACTCCGCGGGTTCGAAATGGCCCCGCACGTGCGGATGGGGCTGCTCGCCCAGCTCGTCGTGCGGGCGCTGATCGCCTGGCTGTGGCGGGATGCCGCCGCCTCCGGGGGCCGTCTCGTTCGCTGGGGCACCGCGCTGCACGATCGGTTTCTGCTACCGCATTTCCTGATGGAGGATTTCGGGGGCGTGATCGACGACCTGCGGCGCGCGGGCTTCGCCTTCGACCGCGAGTGGTTCGAGTGCTTCGCCGAGTTTCGGTTTCCGCGGCTCGGGGCCGTGGTGCACGACGGCGTGCGGCTGGAACTCCGCACGGCGCTCGAACCGTGGCACGTCCTCGGCGAGCAGCCGATCGCGGGGGCGATGTCGCGGGCGGTCGACAGTTCGCTCGAACGCGTGCAGGTGCTGGCGGCCGGCATGGTCACCGGCCGCCACGCGATCGCCTGCAATGGCCGCCGCGTGCCCCTGGTGCCCACCGGCCGGCCCGGCGAGTTTGTGGGGGGAGTGCGGTTTCGTGCCTGGCAGCCGCCGAACTGCCTCCATCCCACCATCCCGGTCCACTCGCCGCTGGTCTTCGACGTGGTCGACACGTGGACCGCCCGCAGCCTCGGCGGGTGCACGTGGCACGTGGTGCATCCCGGGGGCCGCGCCTTCGAGACCCGGCCGGTGAACGTGCTGGAGGCGGAGAGCCGCCGCGTGAGCCGGTTTTTTGCCAGCGGCCACACCCCCGGGCCGTGTGTTCTGCCGGCGGAGCAGCCCAATCCCGACTACGCCTGCACGCTCGATCTCCGCCGCGGCCCGGCGTAATCGCGGTCGTTCACGTGCCGCGGAGGCGGGCCACGAAGGCGGCGTAGTCCTTCGGCGTGTCGATGCCCCGGGCCGCGTGGTCGATCGCCCCTGCCACGAGTGGGATCCCGGCCTCGATCACGCGGAGTTGCTCGAGGCTCTCGAGCGCGGCGAGCCGCGAGTCGGGGAGCGCGTTCCACCGCTCCAGCACGCTCCGCCGGTAGGCGTAGAGGCCCACGTGCTGCCAATACATCGGCGGCTCGGCGGCGAGCAGGGAATCCGACCAGTCGCGGGCCGCGGGCACGGGGGCGCGGCTGAAGTAGATCGCCCGCCAGCAGCCAGGCTCCGCGCGGTCGTCGGTCTGCCGCCACGGCGTGAGCACGGCCTTCACGCAGGCTGGATCGCGGAGGTCGTCCGGCCGCCGCAGCGGCGTCACGAGCGTGGCCACGCCTGCCTCGGGGCAACGGGCGAGCAGGTCGATGGCCGCGTCGATCGCGGCGGCTGCGAGCTCGGGTTCGTCGCCCTGCACGTTCACGATCACGTCGGCGTCGGGGAGTCGGTGGAGCGCCTCGACGATGCGAGCGGTGCCGCTGGGGGCCTCGGGCGATGTCATCACGGCCGTGCCGCCGAAGGCCTGCACGGCGGCGGCGATCTCGTCGCTGTCGGTGGCGACGACGACAGCGCTGGCCGACAGCGACCGCCGCGCCGCTTCCCAGGTGTGGGCAATGAGCGGCCGCCCTGTCTCGGCGAGCAGCATCTTCCGCGGCAGGCGGGTGCTCGACAGGCGGGCGGGGATCACGATCACGGCGGAGCTGGTGTTCATGGGTGTTTCCGGTGGCGGTCGGTCATGCTCCGGGATTGTGCCGCCGAGCCCGTCGGCTGCCTACGGCGACCGCGGCGGCGGTCAGGCCCGCTTCCAGTCGCCCCGCCGGGCTGCTACCATCATCGGTCCACTCGCCCGAGTGGCGGAATTGGCAGACGCGCAAGATTCAGGTTCTTGTACAGGTAACTGGGTGGAGGTTCAAGTCCTCTCTCGGGCATTCGCCCGCGGCCGTTGCTGCCGCGGGAAAAGGGGGACGGGAGCGAGTTCACGC
>CAJBSQ010000354.1 GCA_903958265.1 uncultured Planctomycetaceae bacterium | reverse complement strand
GGCCGTTGCGAGCGTGAGCGTGGCACCCGCGGCGACCGATACCCCTGCCTCGGCCAGCGCCTGCTCGTGGGCGAGCACCAACTCCCCGGATGCGACCGTCGCGGTGCCCGTGAACGTGCTGGCGGCGGTCAGCACGAGCCGACTGCCGTCGCTCACGATCCGCCCACTGCCCGTCACGCTGCCACCGATCGTCTGCGGACTCGTGCTGCGATACACCCACTCCGCGCCGCTGGCGACCGCCAGCCCACCGCGGTGATCGGCGATCGGCCCGATCGTCGCCTGTCCGGCCAGCACGAATGACCCGCTCGACACGGTGATCAGGCCATCCATCGGACCACCTCCGGTGATCACGAGGCCCCCGCTACCCGCCTTGCGCAGGCCGCCATTTCCCGACAGCCGGCCGGCCACGTCCGTCACCCCGGCATGGTTGAAGATGATCGTGCCATCGTTGATGAGTTGACTGCTCGCAAAGCCCACGCCGGCTCCGCCGAGCCCCACCTGCAGCGTGCCGCCGGCAATCGTGGTCAGTCCCGTGTAGCTGCCGCTGCCGATCTGGAGGAGTCCGGGGCCCGTCTTGGTGAGGCTGCTCGGCCCCGCGGCGTTGTCGAGCACCCCGTTGGCGAGCGTCACGTCGGCCGTCATCGTGGCCACGACGAGATCGAGGTCTTCACCCACGATGACATCGAGCCGGGGTGAGCCGCCGATCGTGAGCCGCCCGCTGCCGACGTTCAGGATGCCGTTGACCGTGAGTGTCGCGCCGTTGTTGTTCGAAGCCTGCGTGCCGCCCGTGCCGGTGGACATGAGCGTGTGAATGCTCCGCGGAATCCCCATGGCGGTGAATACCGCCCCAGGGTTCAGGACATAGTTGACGGTGGCGTTGTTGCCGGACGGGATCCCGCCGAACGCACCGGTGGCAGACATGACCGTGCCCCCCTCGTAGGCCGCGACGGTGCCTCCCGCCACGGTGGCATACCGGGTGGCCGCTCCGGAGCCCGTGAAGGCCCAGGTCCCCACGAGGCCGTTCGCCGCGGTCGTGGTGGTGGTGATCGCACCCCTGAGGTCGTCGAATCGCACCGTCGCGCCGGCAAGCCGCTCGATCGCACCGACCGAGAGCGTGCCGGTGGAGACGGCATTGCCGACCACTGCCTCACCCGCGGCCAGTTTGAGGCCGGCCACCGCCTGCACACCGCTCGCCTGGCGGGCGAGCGTGAACGTGCCGCCGGCGATCACCAGGCTCCCGGTGGATCCAATCGCCCCGGTGACCCGCACGCCCCCGCCGTCGATCCTCGTCGCCCCGGAATACGTGCTCGTGCCAGAGAGCGTGAGCAGGCCTGCACCCGCCTTGGCGATTCCACCTCCGCCCGACACCCGGCCCGTGACGAGCAGGTCACCGCCGCTGGCCGTCGTCGTGAAGGCGGTCCGCTGGGAGATCAGGGCGATGGAATCGTGGATCGTCTGGAGATTGGTGCTCCGGTTGGAGATGCCCGCCGTCAGCGTGAAGCCATTCGTGCCGGGCACCGCCGGGCTGATCGTGTAGCCAGGGGCATCGGGAGCGAACTCGATCCCCGCGATGGCACTCGTCGCCGGCCGCATCAGGTCATCGACAAGGTTCGTGCCGGCCGGGCCGGCCGCACCGAAGACCAACCGCCGCACGCCGGTGGGCAGCGTGCCACCCCAGTTGGCGGCCGCATTCCACGATGGCGACGTGCCCGACCAGGTCGCTATCCGCTACAACCGGATCTTGCACCGCTACGAGTTCACGTCCCTGGTCTGGGATTCGGCCAACCAGGAGTTCATGACCGAGACGATCCCGGGCGCCCTGATCCAGGCGGGATCCGTGCCGAAGGAGTCGGCGACGGGCGCCACGGCCGATGACGGCCGCCTGACCCTGATGCACGCCCCCACCGTGCCAATGTTGTTTGCCTATGACCGGGCTACCCGGCAGGGCTATTTCTGGACTGCCGCCGCCGCTGAGTTATCCATTTACGAGCGGGCCGCGCCGCTGCAAACCCTCTTTTACTGTGCGCTGGCCGAATTTGGCTGGCAAATTGTGCATGCCGCCGCCGT
>CAJBSQ010000353.1 GCA_903958265.1 uncultured Planctomycetaceae bacterium | reverse complement strand
GGCGAATCGCCGGCAGGGCGTCACGGGCCATCGCTTCGAGCAGTTCGCGACCGCGAGGCGTAAGTCGCGGGCCTGCCGGCCGCGGCACGAGCCGGCCGTCGTCCTCGAGCCTGAGCACCGCAAGCAACTGCCCGGCAAACTCCACCGCATTGGCATCGGTCACGCCCTCGTCGCCAAGCCGCCAGCGAAAGTTGCCGAAGTCGGGAGCCACGGGATCGACCACTTGCATTGACCGCGCCAGGACGAGCGCCTCCTCCACCGCCTCCGGGTTCCAACCCCGGCCGGCCGCCTCAACCGCGAATCGAAGCACGCCGCGGATGCCGATCGCGGAATCTCGCGAACGGACAATCTCCGCCTGCGCCTCCAGTTCGGTGACCCCCGGAATCGCCCCCTGCTCGCGGCGCACGCGGATGTTCCGAAACCGCGCCGGACCGCCGTGGTTCTGCAGGGCAATGAACCCCGAAAGCGGCTTGCTGCGAATCGCCGGCACCTCCAGCTGATCGACATCCTGGATCATGTGGCCGTTGAGCGTGACCCGGATGCGCGGGCCCACCGTCGTCACCTCGAGCGAGTTCCATTCACCGGTGGGCCGCAGGGCGTTTTGCCGCGGGGCGACGTAGCGGTAGAGCGACCCACAGGATTGCGTCGTGGGCAACGCGGCCACGTCGTCGAGAAGTTGTAGCTCGTAACCGCGCATCGATGGCCGCGTGGCCTGCGACCGACGCCGGTCGAAGGCCACCGTTCGCAGCCCGATGCCGGAGTTGCAGAAGCGGCGGGACAAGTGCTTCTGCAGCTGGAAGTCGAGCCGCAGCGTGACGTCGGCAAACGGCTCCGCGGCGTAACGCAGAAACCCGAAGCCTTGGCCGTCGCACACGATCTCGCCGTCGCGGACCGACCACACGGGCCGGCCGTCAGGATGCTCCTCGGAGTCGGCGTGCGACTCGACGACCCAGCCTTCGAGATCATGGCCGTTGAACAGGTCTGCAAACTCCCGGTCGCCGGCGGTCGCTGGTGCGGTCAGGCCGGCCGCCAGCCACGCAGCAAGGGAGAGGGCTGCCACGAGCCACACTCGATTCCACCATGAAGAATCGAACGTGCCTCGCGTCATCGCGGACGGCCTCCGGGGCAATCGTTCATGGGGCGGCGAACATCTGCTGCACACCATCGAACCGCGAGTCGGCCGTCTCCCCGAGAGCGGTGAACCGGAGCAGCGATTCCTGAAAGAAAAACACGACGCCGCTGTAGCCGAAGTCGCGCACCATGGCCGTCTGGGCACACACCATCTCGATCGGCACGGGCTTGGGCTTCTGACCCGCCATCACACCGATCGCCAGCCTCGCCTTGCCTTTGAGCTTCGCCAGCGCCGGACTGCGAAGTTCACCCTCGAATGCGGGCAGGGCGTCTCGGTAGACCTGGACGACCACCTCGTCGACGATCCCGTCTTCCACCCATGAAGGCCAGTCCTGCACGTAGTTCTTGTAGGACCAGGGATAGGGATTGGGCGACACCGACAACTCGATCCCGGGCCTGGCCGCCTTGATCGCCTTGGAGATGCGGGAGACGAACTGGGTCAGCTTCATGGCCCGCCAACGGACCCACTCGGCGTCGGCCGG
>CAJBSQ010000352.1 GCA_903958265.1 uncultured Planctomycetaceae bacterium | reverse complement strand
TGCTCGCGTTCTTCGAAAAAGTCGGGGTTATCGAGTCGGCCGAAGCCTGGCACGCCTGCCGCAGCCTGCGGAACCGGGCTGCCCACGACTACGGCACCGACTTCGAGATCACCGCCGGGCATTTCAATGCCTTGCACGAACAGATTCCGGTCTTGTCAGCCGCGACGCTGGCGATCGCCGCCTATGCGAAGCAGTCGCTTGGAATCGAACCGGCTGATCTGAGGTTTGCTGACGCCTTGGCCCGGCTTCACGCACGCTGAAGAAATCGGGGACGGGAGCGATTTATCCCAAGCACGTGACCGGTGACGAGTTTTGCGTGCTATGGTAGTTCAGGCGGATCGCACCCAAGAGGCAGCATTGTGAATCGAAGGGTCGCCTGTATCTGATTTTTCGCCGTGGTGAAGACGTCCATCCTGTCTTCATTCGCTCTGGCCGCCCAAGAAGCCGCCAAGACCGTCTCGCGAATCGCTGGGCCGCGATGGAACGTGAACGGCGACTGGACGCCCAGCGTGGAAGAGCTGCAACACCACCTTCGTGACGCTCACGGAATGAACCCGGGCAGCCTTGGCCTCGAAGAACTACTCATCCTGCACGACAACGACCATAACCGCAGGGGCTACACGACCGGGCACGGTCACAAGAAGGCGGCCAAGAGTCCGTCGAAGGGCTACGCCAAGCACTAGGGGAAATCCGGGACGGGAGCGATTTTCGGCTCCGGGGTTGATCTGGCCCCGCGACCACGGGGCCGACCCAGGCGTTTTCCGTCCACATGCGGGTGCTGAATCGCCTTCACCCGCTCCCGTCCCCGTTTTCCGGGTCAACGGTCGCGGCGGAGTTGCTCGAGTTCCCGCTTGAGCGGCGCCCAATACCGGCGATCAGCGTCGCGTTCGACTTCCTCCTCGGCTCGCAGCGCCGCCACGAGCCGAGATTCGCTCCCGGCAGCCGCATGCTCGAGCAACGGCCTTGCCGTCTGCAGTCGCTCACACACCCGCGGCGCCGATCGGGCCACCTCGATCAGGATCGTCGGGCTGCGGAGTTCGCGCAGCCAAAAGTCATGCATCGTGTCGTCGGCGGCCTGTTCATGCCGGGCATAGTGCGCCTCGACCAGCCGTGCGATCATCGGCCAATCCTTGTCACGCTGGGTTTTCTTCGCGGTGACGAGGTCGGGGAGCGACAAGACTTCGATGGTTTCCGTCGGTGTCTCGAGCGTGGTCCGCCGGTTCCAAAGCGTCTCGAAATCAGGCAGCCCGCGAAGCTTTGCCATCACGTCGAGACGGATGCCCGCCGCGTCGGGTATCTGGCACCGGAAATGGACGGCGTGGCCAGCCTGCAGGAAGCGGCCTTCGAAGGGAGGAACGGCAATCACCCCCGCCTGGAGATCATCGACCGCCGCCTGCAGCCTGGCGAGATTGGCGGCATCCGCCACCACGAGGATGTCGGTGTCGCGGCTAAACTCCGCCCCGCCGTACAAGATGCACGCTTGGCCGCCCATCAGCAGCGAGCGCACGCCATTCTGCCGGATCGTAGAAAGGACTTTGAGGATCGGGCTCGGGGTCAAGCGAACCTCCCAGTTCGAGGTACGTCTGCCACAGTTTCGACGACTCCTCCAGCCGTTGAGCCGGGGTGAGCACATACCACTCCGCCCATTCGTCGCCAACGAGCGATCGCAGGTCGATCATGCGAGGTCTCCGAGAAAAAGTGTACCCTCGATCGGGAGTCAACGGGATTGCAAACGTGAAGCGGAAAGGATGGCCCCTGTGGAGGTTGGCAGATGTTCCGGCGTCGCCGGGCACGCTGACGGGAGCCGCTCAACAGAAGATCCTCGCGATGTCCCGGAAATCCCGAGCTTCGCGGGGGTCTTTGTCTCCGCACTAGTTGTTTGCGGATCGCCCGGCTCGGAATCCGACACGACACCGGCTTCCCATCCTGCCACCGCACGCCGTCTACGGCCACCGAAAGCAGGCGAACACTCGGACTTCAGCTGCCACTCGCCGAAAGCCGCCTCGACCCGTATCAGGAAACGAAGACGGGGACGGTGAGCCTCGATCCGCCGGCGGCCCTGCGTTCACTGCGGCAGGGCCGCTCGCTGGCCACGCCCAGATTCTCGCTCCGAATGTGACCTCGTTTCAGGGGGGCAGGTCAGCGGTCCGGTCGGCACGGCACGTCGCCGCGCGAGGTGTTGCCGGGCACGACCGCGACGGGCCAAAAATGCGGCATTTTTCACCACGCCGTGGTAGAGTATGCTCAAAGGGCTCAGCCGCATGAATCTCCCCCGCGCACTCACCAGACCGGCCAAGACGTTTCTCCTGCTGGGCCCTCGTGGCACGGGCAAGTCGACCTGGCTCAACGCCGCCTTTCCGGGCGCCTTGACGATCGACCTGCTCGATTCGTCGAGATTCCTCACGCTCAGCCGCGACCCTTCCAGCCTCGAGCAGCTGATAATGCCCTTGCGCCGGGGCGACTGGGTGGTGATCGACGAAATTCAGCGTGTTCCGGCGCTGCTCGACGAGGTGCACCGGCTCTACGAGCAGAATCGGGGCATTCACTTCGCCCTCTCGGGGTCGAGCGCCCGTAAACTTCGCCGCGCCGGAGCCAACCTCCTGGCCGGTCGGGCGTTGCAGCTGTATATGCTGCCCTTCGCGTGGCCCGAATACCGAGGCACGTGGCGGATCGACCAGGCCTGCGAGTGGGGCACGCTGCCGCTGGTGGTGAGCGACCCGCCTCATCGGGCCGACACCCTGGCCGCCTACGTGGAAACCTATTTGAAGGAGGAGATCACCGCCGAGGCACTGGTGCGCAACCTCGATCCGTTCCTGCGGGTGATCCACGCGGCCGGGCTCTTCAACGGGCAGATCCTCAACCTGGAGAATCTGGCACGCGAATCGGAGGTGAAGCGGAGCACCGTCGAACGGTATTTCCAGATCCTCGAAGACACGCTCCTGGCCATGCGGGTGCCGGCGGCAACGCTCGGCATTCGGACGAAGGAAACGTCCCATCCGAAGTTTTTCCTGTTCGACACGGGCGTTGCCCGGGCGGCGGCCGGGCTCGCGAGGGAGCCGATCGACTCGGTGTGGAAGGGCTTCGCCTTCGAGTCGCTGGTGCACCACGAACTGCGGGCTTACGCCGCGATCTCGGGCAAGCCGCGGCCGATTTTCCACTATGCGGTCAGCGGTGGATTCGACGTCGATTTTCTCGTGCAGACCAGGGCCAAGACGCTCTCAGCGCCGCGGCAACTCGTGGCCATCGAGGCAAAGCTCGGCGGGAAGGTCAAGCGCGGATGGACGGCCGGGCTCTCCACGCTGCTCCGCGAGTGCACAAAAACTGTCCGGCGGGCGATCCTCGTCTACCAGGGTTCCGACAGGCTCGTTGTGGATGGGATCGACGTGATGCCAGCGGCGACCTTCTTCGACGAACTGTATGCTGGCAAGGTGATCTAATACGGACGACACGTGAGCCTCGAGAAATCGGGGACGGGAGCGGCCTGTGCATGCGCGTCTCGTGTGGCGACCGAAAACTCGCTCCCGTCCCGGATTTCCCGGATTTCTCCACCCGGGAAATGCTGGTGGAGGTGCCATTGACAGGGCTAACCTTCATCGAGGGCTTGGAGTGAGAGCCGTACGTCGCGGAGTCGGGCCAGCGTCTCCGTCGTGCGCAGGGCGGGGTACTCCTCCATCAACGCCACCACGTCGGCGAGGTCATGTTGGCGTTTGCTGGGCCGGCGGCGGGGCTCGGAGGCGGCCGCCAGTTTGAGCACGATCAAGTCGGCCGGAACCGCCACCCGCATCCTGAGGCCATCCGCAAGATCCGTCAGCTCCGCATGGGAAACAGCGTCGGCGATCCCCACGTCCTCGGCGGAGAACTGCACCGTCGTCCGTAGGCTACCCGGCCCGGCCGGTGGCGCATGCCAGTTGTCACTAAGCTCATGGCGGCCCGTATGATCGAAGCCGGCGGCCAGCAATTCGGCCCGCGGAACGTCGGTAAACCGCGGTACCGCGACGTCGATGTCGAGCGTAGTACGAGGCTCCGTCGTGTGGATCTGTACCGCCACGCCGCCGATTAATGCGTACGCCACGCCCGCCCGGTTGAGCAGTTCGGCCACGAGCCGGAGCGCCCGTTCCTTCGTGTCACTCGGATCGATGCCCATCGTTTCGGCCCACAGGGAGTCGAGTCGAAAGCCAACTGCCAGCCGGATTTGAACGGTCTCGTGTCCGGTACTCATGGCTGCGGGTGATACTCGCTGCGAAAGAGTCATGGAGAGAAAGCATACCCCGACCAAGGAGGCGAGGGGCAGCGCGGTCAACGGCACTTCCTCAGCCACTTTCCGACCGAGCTCACCTTCGTTTCTTCTCGCATGCCGCGGCGGCTCTGAAGCCTTGACCTGTCGTACACGAGTCATGTACAGTAGTCTTCATGGAGATCAATGCCTCTGCATTCAAGGCCCGCTGCCTTCGGCTCCTGGACGAGGTCAGCCGAACGGGCGAGGAACTCGTCATCCTCAAGCGAGGGCGGCCGGTGGCTCGTCTGGTGCCGGCACGCGACGACAAGGCGTGGCTTGCCCTTCGTGGGCGCGGAGCGTTCACGGGAGACCCGTTCGCAAGCGTCGTCGAGGAATCCGAGATCGAAGTCTTGCGATGACGAAGTCACCGCTCCTCGACACGCACATCTGGGTCTGGTGGATGCTGGGGGATACCCGGCTTTCTGCCCGCGAGCGCACCGTGTTGGACGACCTTCCGAGCGGTCAGCGACCCCGCCTCTGCGACATCAGCCTCTGGGAGGTTGCGATGCTCGTGCAGCTCGGCCGGCTGCGGCTCGACGATGCCCTCGAGGATTGGTTACGCATCGCCGCTTCACCGGCCGCGGTCGAGATGATGCCCATCACGCCCGCCGTCGTCGCGGAGATGAATCGCCTGCCGGCGACCTTTCACCAGGATCCTGCCGATCGACTCATCGTGGCCACGGCCCGCGCCGGCAGGCTGCCGTTGGCCACGCATGACGCTCGCATCCGCCGGTCGCGGCAGACGTCGCTCTGGGTGGCGTAGCCGCAAAAGGAAATCGGGGACGGGAGCGGATTGTGCATGCGCGTCTCGTGTGGCGACCGAAAACTCGCTCCCGTCCCGGATTTCCCCCGTCCCGGATTTCCCTTTATCCGCTCCCGTCCCCGTTTTTCCCCCAGGTGGGTGAGCCAAATCGCTCCACCCCCCGGGGCGAATCGCCTCACCCCCCGACTTCAACTGAGGCGAATCGCTCCAGCGCCGTGGCGCTTCTTCCCGATTCGTGCGCGCCATTCCCGATTGGTGCTTTTTGGAGGTCTGGCACGGGATGTGCATCTCCTTCCTGGCACGAGCCGAGCCGCGAACCGCGAACCGGCCGCTTCCCCCCACCTCTCGCGAGTTCCACTGCCATGGCTTTCCGCACGGTTGCGATCCGTTCGTCGTCGTCTTTTCTGGGGTTTGCTGTCGCTGGCGTGCTGGCGGCCGGCTTGGCCGCGAGCCCCGCGCAGGCCGCCACGACCACCTACAACTTCAGCAACTCCAACTACACCGGCGGCCTGATCGCCTCCGGCGACACCGTGCTCCTGAACGACGGCGCGTTCGTCAACGGCAACGTCACCGACAACGGCACGCTGCAGTTCAACTTTTCCGCCGGCAATAACCTCGTGGTCACCAGCACGATCTCGGGCACCGGCACGCTGGCGCTGACGAACTCGGGCACGCTCGATCTGACCGGCACGTCGGTCGCCAACGGTACCATAGTCCTCGACATGACGACCTCCGTGTCGGCGGGGGTGCTGCGGATTCGTTCGGGAATTGGACAACTCCGCATCGGCAGCAGCGGC
>CAJBSQ010000351.1 GCA_903958265.1 uncultured Planctomycetaceae bacterium | reverse complement strand
GCAGGCGGTCAGCAGCAGCAGGGCCGCCATCCAGCCCCAGGCCCGAAACCGCCCCTTGTAGTCGTCGCGGCGGTGTCGCCGCATCAGCCGCACGATCAGAGCAACGCTGGCCGCCGCCATGAGAAAGGTCTGCGCGAGCCAGACCTGGAGCGAGGCGACGCCGCGGGAATCGAAGACCGCAGCCGCGGCGGCCAGCGTGCGGGCGAACCGGCCGCCACCAGCGAACAGGTCGCGGCCAAAGAGCTGCCCGCTGGAAGCCACGACGAGCGTCGCCACGAGCGGCAGCAGGATCGAGAGGATCGCGAGCGTCAGGCCACCGAGGCCCGTCGGCAGGAGCGTGGCCGGCCCGCGCTGGTTTTCAGGGATCGCCTCCGGATCGTAGGCCGCCATCGCTCGCGGCGATTCAGCCGGGACCGCTTCACCTGGGTTCGCGGTGCGTTTCCAGGAAAGGACGAGGCGCCGCCGCTGGTCGCGGCGCTGGTTGGCATTGAGGGACATGACGACGCTCGAATCCATTCGAGGACTGTATCGGACCGGCAATCCTTGCCGGGGCGGGATGCTCGGCATCCCCGGGGCAGACCGGTGGCGACAGCCTTGCGGCGTCGCCTCGACCCACGGATGGTTGATTCGACCGTGAGGGCCGGGGGCATTCAGCGGGCGATGCGGCGACGGGAGAGAAAGCACGCCGTGCAGGTTCGGCACGGTCGGTGTCCTGAGCACCTCCCCTCCAATCGCGGCGACCCTCACGGTCGTCGCAGGCCGCTGATTTGCCGGGCCGCACCGGGTCGGCTACGATCCGGGCCACTCGAACCAAAGCACCCCTTCCGGAGAACTGTCATGGCCTACACGCTGCCCGCCCTGCCCTACGCCTTCGACGCGATGGAGCCCTACATCGACGCCCGCACGATGGAGATCCACCACGACAAGCACCACGCCGCCTACGTGACCAACGTCAACAAGGCGCTCGAGGGTCATGCAGACCTCGCCGCCCTGCCGGTCGAGAAACTGATCGCCGACCTCGAGAAGGTGCCAGAGGCCATCCGCACCGTCGTCCGCAACAACGGCGGCGGGCATGCCAACCACAGCCTCTTCTGGGAGTCGCTCGCCAAGGGCAAGGGGGGCGAACCGTCGGGCGGTCTGGCCGAGGCGGTCCGCAGCGTGTTCGGCGACTTCGCCACGTTCAAGGAGGGGTTCACGAAGGCGGCGATGGGGCGATTCGGCAGCGGCTGGGCCTGGCTGTCGGCCGACAAGACCGGCAAGCTGCTGATCGAGAGCACGGCCAACCAAGACAGCCCGATCATGCACGGCAACACGCCGCTGCTCGGGATCGACGTCTGGGAGCACGCCTACTACCTGCTCTACCAGAACCGCCGCGCCGACTACGTCAGCGCGTTTTACAACGTCATCGACTGGGACGCGATCGGCAAGCGGTTCGCGTCGGTCAAGAAGTAAGGCACGGGGCTTCTCCCGGCAGGTCTGCGGCTTGCCCATTGTGACACGCCGCAGACGCTCCTGAGACGCCTCTGGGCTGCCGTTGACTCGCCTCCGGGCGGGATCGTATTCCCCCTTTCCTGCAAGGGTGCATGGATCCCGTCCGGAGGCAGTTTCATGATCACGGTGTCGGCGTCGCAGCGATTCCCGTATGGACCGACGGCCCGAGGTGCGGCCGTTGTTCTCGTCGCCCTGGCCGTCGTCGGCTGCAAGTCGGGCAGTTCGTGGACCGCCAAGCCCTCGTGGTGGACGTTCGGTGGCACGGGCGATGATCCCGCTGCACTGGCCTCGGCCCCGACGACGCCTACCGACGTGACGAAGCCGTCGGCGGCGGCAAAGCCGTATCCAACCACGACCACGCCCGAGGGGTACGTGGTCGAAAACGCCCAGCGGGCCGGGCAATCGCAGGTGGCGACGGCGTCGCCGCAGCCGACGGCTCCCGCGGAATCGGCCGTTGTGACCTACGGAACGAAGCCCCCGGCCCCCGTCGAGCCGCCGGCCGCCGCTCCGCAGATCGCAGCCTCCTCCGGTGCCACCGGCGGCCTGTCATCGATCACGCCGCAGGTCGGCCCCTACGGAAGCGTTCCGGGGGCGGCCGCGCCGGCCGACCAGAGTCTCCCCTCCTCCAGCGGCGGGTTTGCCTCGGCGGCTCCGGCAGCGATACCGGCAGCGGCCGGTGCCGCATTCGGTGCCGGTCTGCAGCCCGAAGGGGCCGCCACCCGCGTTGCCGACGCCCGCGGTGCCGAGAGCTGGGGCACGTCGGCGGCTTCCCCTCCACCCGCGGCTGGTGACTCCCGCTATGGTGGCACCGGTAGCCGCTTCGCCGGCGGAGCTGTTGCCGCGCCGGCAGCAGCAGCCTCGTTTGCCGCGCCTCCGATCGAGCCGCCGCCGGCCGCGCCCGCGGCCATGCCTGCGATCGGCCCGACGGCAACGCCCTCGTCGCTGGCGCCGCCTACGCCGACCCGCCGGCCCGACCCCGGCTACCGACCCGGCGGCACCTCGACCTACCGCCCCAGCCGCACCATTCTGGCCGGTGAAACCGGCAGCGAACCGGGAGGCATTCAGCCGGTGTCGTTCGAGGCGGCGGCCGTTCCCGCCACCGCCGCACCTTCTGCCCTGCAGTGATCAGCCCGGTGGCGGGCCGACGTCACCAGCCCATGACCATGTTGGACTCGATCACCTTGCGGGCGCGGTCGAGATCATCGCCCGTCTCATGCATGTAGAGCCGGATCGCGTGCACCTTGTCGCCCGCCGCCTTGGCCAGGCACTCGCGGGCCGTGCTGCAGGGATTGGAACGCGAGTCGGTGATGCCCAGCGCCGACTTCGAGATCACCCAGCAATCGCGGGGCCGGCGGGTGAGCCGCACGATCTTCTCGCCGGGGTAGGCGTCGTGCACCACGGCCGACGCGGTCTCCTCATCGGCCGCCCATGAAATGATGATGTGGGCGTCGGTCTCGATCTCGAAAAGGGGCATGGCGATGGCTCCTGCACGGGGTTTTGCCGAGGGTACGGCAACGGCTGCGGGGCGTCAAACCGCCGGTCGGCCACGATCACCCATCCGGCGTACAATCCAAGGAATCTCTGGCGGGCCTATGGCCGGGTGCGAGGACGAGCGATGAAGTATGACCGGCTTGGGTTTCCGATTCCGCCGGAGTTCGCGGCCCCGTCTGGACGTGACATCGACGCCCTGCCGGCCCAGCGCGGCACCGAGATCCAGCCGCCGCAACCGCGGCGAAGGGCGGGCCGCGGCAAGCAGATCTTTCTGCTGGGCGTGCTCGCGGCGGTCGTTGTTCCCGGACTGCTCGCCCCCGGAATCCTACCCGTCATCTCCGATGTCGTCGTCGAGTGGTCACTCGAGCGGGCGATGGTGGGCGAGGCCCGCGGCAATATCCCCGCCGCGCTCGGCGACATCGGCCGGGCGATCCGCTGGACAGGAGCCGACGCCGGCCGGCGGAGCCGCCTGCTCTGCTGGCGGGCGATGCTGCGGATCGAAAACAGCGATCCGCGAGGGGCGATCGTCGATGCCGATCAGGCGATCGCGATCGCGCCCACGCTCACACAGCCCCGCCGGGTGCGGGCGCTGGCGCGGGTGATGCTCGACGACCCCGACGCTGCCTTGAACGACGCGGAGACGGCAGTCGAACTCGCCGGTCCGGGTGACCCGGAGGCACTCAACCATCGGGCCTACATCCGCGCGCTGGTGGGCCGCGACCTCGAGGCCGCGCTCGATGACATCGACTCGGCGCTGGCGGAAGACGCCGCGGGGCCGCCTGAGTTCCTTGACACGAAGGGCTTCGTGCTCCACCTGCTCGGCCGGCATCACGAGGCTGTGGACCAACTCAATGTGGCGATCGACGGCACGCAGAAGACCCGGCGCGACCTGATGGCAGTCGCCGGTCACGTCGACCCCGACGAACTCGCCTACCGGCTGCGAACGCTCGATCACGGCCTCGCGGTCATGCACCACCACCGGGGCCTCGCCTGCGGGGCGTTGGGCCTCGCGGGGCAGGCCCGTCAGGATCTCGAGACGGCCGAACGCAAGGGCTACGCGCCCGAGAAAGGGATTTTCTGACGCCGCCGGCGCGGCCTTCTGGCTCTGGGGATCGCGTTCGCTATACTCAGGGTTCGACGAGGCGGATACCCGTAAACGGATGCCGCCAAGCAGACTCGCTCACGCGATCCGCTCGGCCCGACACGGGGGTGTAGCTCAGTTGGTTAGAGCGCCAGCCTGTCACGTTGGAGGCCGCGGGTTCGAGTCCCGTCACCCTCGCTCGTCCACTCGTCGTTCCTGCCGGTCTGCCCCATGCCCCCGGCCACGGCCATTGTCACCGGTGCTGCCAGTGGCTTCGGTCGGGCAATCGCTACGGCGTTGCTCGCCGAAGGCTGGCAGGTGGCGTGCGTCGATCTCCCCGACGCGATCGAGCGGCTGACGACGGCCGCTCCCGCCGTCGGCGGTGAGACGCGCATCGGGATGGATGTCCGAGACGCCGCAGGCTGGCGGGCCCTCCACGATCGCCTGCGGGCGGAATGGCTGCACCTCGACCTGCTCGTGAATGCCGCCGGCGTCGGGGCCACGGGCCAGGTGGGCACCCTGCCCGAATCGCAGTGGCGGCGGGTCATCGACACGAACCTCCTCGGCACGGCCATCGGCTGCGAGACCTTCGTGCCGTGGCTGCGGGCCAATCCCGGACGGCCGCATCTCGTCAACATGGCCTCGATCGCCGCCATCCTCGCCCCTCCCTCGATGGCGGCCTATTCCGCAAGCAAGGCGGGCGTGGTGGCGCTCTCCGAGGCGATCGCCGCCGAGTGCCCGCGGCGGCATCCGGGCGTCACCGTCGTCTGCCCGGGGTTCTTCCAATCAGGATTGCTCGAGACCTGGCACTTCACCTCGGCCGTCGAAAAGCGGGAGGCGGAGCGGCGGATGACCCACACATGGTGGACGAGCGACCGCGTCGCCCGCCGTGTGCTCCGGGCGGTGCGGATGAATCGCCGCTACGTCGTGGTAGGGCTGCAGGCCCGCTGGCTGTGGCGGCTCAAGCGACTCGCTCCCCGGGCCACCACGGCGCTCGTGCGGGCGATCTACCGTCGGCTGCGGTAGACGCTCATCGCGCCGCGACCCGGAGGCTCACTCCAGCTCTTCGAGCCAGGCCCGGATCTCGTTCTCGTACTCGCTCGCCATGCCGCCCACGATCAGCTGGCGGTGAAAACTCGCGGCGCCCCCCTTCTTCATGTCGGCGTCCTCGGCACTCGGAAACCGCTTCGCCGGGTCGGGGGCGATCATGCCGCGGCAGAAGTCCATCAGCAGCTCGTTGCAAGTCACCTCGGAGGGGAGCACCTGCGGCAGCCGGTGCACGAGCGACCGCTTGGCCTCCAGCAGGTCGCCGAACGACTGCAGGCCCGCGAACGGCGGCTGTCCTGAGAGCATCTCGATGAGCACATAGCCGAGGCTGGCGAGGTCAGACCGCGGCGAGTTGTCATGCCCCTCCAGCACCTCCGGCGCGGCATACGCGGGCGTGCAGGTCTTGGTCGGGGGCGGCTCGTCGACGGGATGGGCCGAGCCGATGTCGATGATCTTCGCGTTGCCCGTCCGCTTCACCATGATGTTGGCCGTTTTCACGTCGGCATGCACGATGCCCTCGCGGTGGAGCGCGGCGAGGGCCGCCAGGCATTCCCGCACGATCGAGATCGCGACCCCGGGCTTGAGCCGCGATTGCCGTGGCCCGGCCGTCACAATCACGTTGTTGAGATACCGCCAGCGATCCTCGTCGACGCTCGCCCGCGTCTGCTCGAGGAGTTCCGGGGCAAGCAGCCGCGACAGGTCGTAGCCGTCGATCCACTCCATTTCCATGATCCGGATCATCCGCTGCTCGACGAAGTTGTGGACGTCGAGGAGATTGTCCTGCTGGATCTGAGCCACCCGCGCGGCCACCACCGCGATCCGGTTCATCGCCTCGATGTAGGCCGTCTCCGAGGAATACCGTTCGGGCGAGAAGATCTTGAGCGCGACGGGGAGCGTGAAGTTGTCGGTGCCGCGGCGGGTCGTCAGGTAGACCACGCCCTGCCCGCCTGCCCCGAGCCGCCTCGAGAGAATGTGGTACTCGGTCCAGTTGAGCCTGCCGGCCCCGAGGATCTCCGTGTACTTGGCGAGGAGTTCGTCGGGGCACCGACTGCCCACCTCGCCGGCCGCCGTGATCGTGGGCCGATCCTCGTGCAGGATGGTGGTGCTCATGATGCGATCTCCGCGTCGAAAGGCTCGGGAAAGCCGAGCCGCTTGTCGACGAGGTTTCGGAGGGGCCTTCCCTGGCGATACCTCTGGAGATTATCGCAGAAAAACTCGGTCATCGCATCGATCCGGTGTTTTGACTGCCCCCCGACGTGCGGCGTGATCAGGAGCCGCGGGGCTTTCCAGAGCCGGCTGTCGGCCTTGGGCGGCTCGTCGGGCGTGACGTCGAGAGCCGCGGAGTCGAGGTGTCCGCTCTCCAGGGCATCCACGAGGGCGTTCTCGTCGACCATGCCCCCGCGGGCCACGTTGACGAGGATCGCGCCCTTCTTCATTCGGGCGATGGCCCGGGCATCGATCAGGTTGCGGGTGTGCTCCGTGAGCGGCGCGCAGAGGAACAGCACGTCGATCTCGGGGAGGATGTCGAAGAGTGTCTCGGGCCGACCCAGAAACTCGACCGCCGGCGGCCTCCGCACCGGAAACCAGTCGGTCGCCAGGATCCGCACCCGGTAGGGCTCGAGCACTTCCACGAGCCGGCGGCCGTTGCCCCCAAGCCCGACGATCCCGACCGTCGCGCCGGTCAGATCAACCGTGGGCCGGCGGACAAACTCGCGACGGGACTGCTGCTCGAGAAACAGCGGAAATCGGCGCGTGCATGCGATTGCCATGCCCACCGTCTGCTCGGCCACCTGGTCGGCAAGCACGCCCGAGGCGCTGGTGACGATGATGTCGGAGGCCACGACCGGGGGCACGAGGCAGTGATCGAGCCCGGCCGCCGAGGACTGGATCCACCGGAGACGACCCTCTGAAACCACTCGTTCCCACGGAACGGGCACCTTGGGGTGGCCGCAGAACAGGTCAGCCGTGGGCAGTTCCTCCGCGACCCGCTCCTGGCCCGCGTCGACGAGCATGGCCTCGGGCGCCGCCGCCTGGATGCGGGCGATGTGGTGGGCTTCGACGGGGTAGCAGAGCACGATGCGCATGCGAGGGTTTTCGCAGGGACACGGCCGATCGTGCAAGCGGTGTCTGCGGTCTCACGGCCGGCCGCTCGCTCTCCCCGTTGCACGCCCCAGCCCCCCGAGCGGCTGACTCGGTAGGCGGCCGATTCCGCGTCGATTATGCTTGTTCCTGGAGCCCTCCCTCGCGGACTCTCTGCCGCCGTCCCCCGCACGGAACCCCATGCGACTTCCACTCCTCGCCGTCGCCGCCCTGGCGCTCTTGCGGATCGTGTGCGGCCTCCATTTTTTCCTGGAGGGGCTCGCGCATCTCCGCGATCCCGACTGGTCGAGCGCCGGCTTCCGCAAGGCGGCGGTGGGGCCGCTGGCCGATCTTTATCGTTCGTCGCTGCCGCAGACGGGTGACTGGTCGGCCACCCTGGCCGCCGCCAACGACCGCTCCGCCCCCGAGGCCGCCGCGGCCTGGCAGGAGAGCGTGGTCGCCTCGTGGAAGAAACTGCTCGACGCCCGCGTCAAGAAAGTGCCGCTGGGGGCCGACGCCCGGGCTGCAGCCGACGCCAGCCTCCAGGCCGCCCGCGAGGAACTCGCCGCCTACTGCAAACCGCTCGATGACGACTTCGCCGACTACCGCCCCCAGGTGCGTCGACTCGCCGGCATGCAGCGGAAGCCGGGGGCGGCCGAGATCCCGTTCGAGCGGGAGCGGCTGGCAAAAAAACAGCGGGAACTGGCGGGCCAGGCGTCGGGCTGGATGAAGGATGCGGCCGCGATCG
>CAJBSQ010000350.1 GCA_903958265.1 uncultured Planctomycetaceae bacterium | reverse complement strand
GCCCTCGGCGAACGGGGGCCGGCCGGTGAGCGTGTAGAAGATGGTGCAGCCCAGCGAATACAGGTCGCTTCGCACGTCGGCGGCGCGCGGGTCGCGGGCCTGCTCCGGCGAGATGTAGTCGAAGGTTCCCAGCGTCATGCCACTCACGGTCAGGTCACGGTCATCCGCGACCTGAGGCAGTCTCGCAAGCCCCATGTCGACGATGCGGGCGCGGCCCGTAGGCGTGATGACGATGTTCGAGGGCTTGATGTCGCGGTGCACCACGTCGCGCTCGGAGGCATGCTCCAGCGCGTCGGCCACCTGGATCGCGATGTCGACCGTCCTGGTGAGGTCGAATGGCCCCTCCTCGCGGACGAGGTCGCGGAGGTTTGTCCCCTCGATGAACTCGAAGACGATGTAGTGCCAGCCGTCCTCGCTGCCAACCGCGTAGACGCGGCCGATATTCTCGTGGTCGAGACGGGCCGCCGACTGGGCCTCGTTGCGGAACCGCTTCAGCATCTCCTCGTCGTCGGCCTGGCGACCGGCAAGGACCTTGACGGCAACGGTGCGGTCAAGCGTCGTGTCGAGCGCACGGAAGACGGCCCCCATGCCGCCGCCACCGACGAACTGGTCAAGCCGGTAGGGACCGAGCATCGTGCCCTCGAGGGCCCGGCCGATATCGGCGGTCGTAGTCAGTCCGCCCGGTGCCGGCCCCGTCGCGGAACCGCTCCAGGATGCGGCCGGTGGCCCGCTCGAGATCACGGTGGCGTCTTCATGCGCCGGCATCCGCGGCCGGGTACCGGAGGAGTCGTCTGAGAATGCCATGCCATCGACCCTAACACCGCGGTTCGCGACGGGTCAACGCTCGGGGCCGTGAAGCCCGCGCAGCCTGTGCGGGGCACGCAGCCTGTGCCCACCAGCGCATAAAAAACCCTGGCCCTCGCGGTTGCGAGGGCCAGGGCTCGTGTCAGTCGTCGTTCAGGCGAGGCGAATCAGGCGAGAAGGCGGGCCGCAGTGGCCTTCTTCTTGCGACGCTTCATCCAGTCGAGGCCGGCCAGGCTGGCGATGCCCACGCTGGCCAGAGCGATCGTTGCGGGCTCCGGCACCGCAGCCACCCGGAAGCCGACCTGACCGGTGGCCGTGGTCGAGCTGCGGAAGATGGCCGAGGCGGTCGAGTTCCAGCTTCCGGCTGAGGCGACGGTCGTGGCCCAGCTCCCGGAGAACATCTGCGGGCGACCCACGTCAGCACCCGTGCCGGCCGTATCCGTGTATTCCGTCGCGTTGCCGAACATGTCGAAGGCACCGTACGGGGAGGTCGTGTTGATGTACGATCCGACCGAGATTGGGCTCAGCGTCGGGGTCGCGGTCGAGCCGTAGTTGGCCACGTTGGCCAGCGTCAGGTTCGACACCGTGTTGGTGGGCTGGGCGTTGCTGTCGGTGGGCCACGTCTTGTAGGCCACCGTGTTCCCGTCGTAGAACCCGGCCTTGTACCACTCGTCGCGGCTCGGCAGGAAGTCGGTCGCTCCGGCGTTGCGGGCCGGGATGTTGCCCGACGTCTGGTTGTTGAGCGTGTAGGCACCCGTCTCCATCGAAGAGGAGTTGGTCTGCTGGCCGTTCTGCAGCCAGTTGGTGAACCGGGCAGCCGAGAACCAGGTGGTGAACAGCACCGGCATGTTGGTGTATGCCACGCCGCCGGGAGAGGTGCCCGTCTTCACCGTGTACTTCGCACCCGAAGACCCACCAGCGTTGAAGGTGATCCCGCCGAGCGAGTCACTGCCCATCTGGGCGTTGTAGACCCCGTTGGGATTGGTGCCCG
>CAJBSQ010000349.1 GCA_903958265.1 uncultured Planctomycetaceae bacterium | reverse complement strand
GGTGATCAGCCTCGCGGCTGATCACCGCGACTGGGCCACAGGTTTTCGCCACGCGGTTTGTGGGCCGCCGCCAGCTCAGAGCCGGCGGAGCCTCGTGTACTCGTCGATCGTGACGGTGGTCAGCTCGCCGTCGTCGCGGGCCAGGATCAACACGTCGCTGTACACCTTGTCGTCGGTGCTGCGGCGGAAGTGCAGCCCGTGCCGCCGCCGCTCCCGCCGCAAAACCTCACCGGTCGTCTTCGTCGACCAGTTCGCCGACGAGCCCACCGTCACCCCGTGGATCACCTCCACGCGGTCACCGGGCTGCAGCTGCTCGTACAGGCTGCGGGCCTCGTATTCCTCGGGCGTCATTGGTTCACACTTCCTTGCTGTCGATCCACTTCATCATCTTGCGGAGCCCGCGGCCGGTCTCCGTGAGCTTGTGCTCCCGCTCGCGACGGCGGGTGCTCTTGAACATCGCGGCACCGCCGCGGTTCTCGAGAATCCAGTCCCGGGCAAACTCGCCTGAACGGATCTCTTCGAGGATCTTCCGCATCTCCTTGCGGGTTTCCTCGGTGATGATCCGGCGGCCCCGCGTGTAGTCGCCATACTCGGCGGTGTTCGACACGCTGTACCGCATGTACTCCAGGCCGCCCTGATAGAAGAGATCCACGATCAGTTTCATCTCGTGGAGGCACTCAAAATAGGCCATTTCGGGCTGGTAGCCCGCCTCGACGAGCGTGTCGAAGCCCGCCTTGATCAGCTCCGAGACGCCGCCGCAGAGCACCGCCTGCTCACCGAACAGGTCGGTCTCGGTTTCCTCGGCGATCGTCGTCTCGATCACACCGCCACGGGTGCCGCCGATGCCCTTGGCGTAGGCCAGGCCGATCTTCTTGGTTTCGGGACTGGCGCCGGGGCCCAGGGCGATCAGGCAGGGCACGCCGCCCCCCTTCACGTACTCGCTGCGAACCAGATGGCCGGGGCCCTTCGGCGCGACCAGCAGGATGTCGTGGCCGGGCGGCGGCTCAACCTGGCCGAAGTGGAAGTTGAAGCCGTGGCTGGCCATCAGCACGGCGCCCTTCTTCAGGTTCGGCTTGATCGAGGTCTTGTAGACGTCCCCCTGGAGTTCGTCGGGGAGCAGGATGTTGATCACGTCGGCCTGCTTGACCGCCTCTTCAACGCTCACGGGCGCGAAGCCGTGGCTCTTCGCAAGTTCGTAGTTGGGGCCGCCCGGCCGCTGGGCCACCACGACCTTCAGCCCGCTGTCGCGGAGGTTTTGGGCCTGGGCATGGCCCTGCGAGCCATAGCCGATGATGGCGATGGTCTTGCCCTCGAGGGCCTTCATGTCGGCGTCGGCGTCGTAGTAGATGGTGGCGGCCAAGGGTTCACTCCGGTTGGGGAAAAGCAGAACGAAAGCAGAACATGGGGACGAGGCTGCCGGCGTCAGGCCAGCGACTCGCCCAGCGGGGAGGCATCGGCAGGACGGCCACCATCGGCGGCCTCGGTCAGTTCACGGGTAGGGGGGCTCCCGCGGACCATCGCGATCCGGCCGGTACGGACGAGTTCGAGAATGCCCTTGGGCCGCATCAGCTCGATGAAGCCCTCGAGTTTCTTCTCGCTGCCGGAGACCTCGACGATGACACTGTCGGCGGCCACGTCGACGATCCGTCCGCGGAAGATTTCGGCGAGCTCTTTGACCTCCGTCCGCGTCGAACCGGGTTGGGCCGCAACCTTGATCAGCATCAGGTCACGCTCCACGTAGTTGCGGCTGCTGATGTCGTCGACGCGAACGACGGTGACGATCTTCTCGAGCTGCCTTCGGACCTGGTCGAGCACCCGGTCGTCTCCGCGGAGCACGAAGGTCATTCGCGAGAATCGCGGGTCTTCGGTCTCGCCAACGGCCAGACTGTCGATGTTGTAGCCCCGGGAGGCGAGCATCCCCGACACGTGGGCGAGCACACCGGGGACGTTTTGAACGGTTGCGGAAAGGACGTGACGCATGGCTGTCTCGCGACGGGCTCTGGGCCGGGGATGGCAGACGGGCCGCCGGGCGAAAGCGGCCGCCGGGGGGATGGCGGAGTCTAGTAAGGGCAAACCCACGCATTCAAGCCTCGCGCAGGGTTTTCGGGGCGGCCTGCCCTCGGGAATGCCTCCCCGGCCGGGGTCGGCGGAGGTGCGTTGACACAGCCGGAAAAAAGCCGATAGTTTGCGGTGCTCGGAGCATACGTGGCTCCGACCCCCCTCCGTCCTCAGCGAGCGTGAAGAGCGTGTCGAACGTCTTGGCCCAGGAACTGATCGAAGCCGGCGTCCACTTCGGGCATCGTGCCAGCCGGTGGAATCCGAAGATGAAGCCCTACATTCATGGGCGCCGGAACCTCATCCACATCATCGACGTTCGCGAAACGATTCGCGGGCTCCTGCGGGCCAAGAAGTATCTCAAGCAGGTTTCGTCGACCGGAAACCTGATCCTGTTCGTCGGCACCAAGCGGCAAGGAGCCGAGGCGGTCGCCCGCGAGGCGGCCCGCTGCGGCATGCCCTACGTCAGCGTTCGCTGGCTTGGTGGCACCCTCACCAATTTCCGCACCATCCGCAACCGGCTCGCCCGCCTCGAAGAACTCGAGACGCTGATCCCGTCTGATGCGTTTGGCGGCTATTCCAAGAAGATGCAGTCGTCGCTCCGCCGCGAGCACCGCAAGATGCTTCGCAATCTCGGCGGCATCCGCACCCTGTCGCGGCTGCCGGAGTGCCTCGTCGTGTTCGATCCCAAGAAGGAGAAGAACGCGGTCAACGAGGCCCGCAAGATGGGCATCACGACCGTCGCCCTGATCGACACCGACTGCGATCCCGACCTCGTCGATCTGCCGATCCCGGGGAACGACGACTCGATCCGCTCGATCGAACTCGTTGCCGCCCGTCTGGCCGACGCGATCCTCGAAGGCAAGTCGCATTCGGCGACCGAGGCCCAGGTCTCTGCCGAGGGTGCCGCGGGAGGCGAGGCGGAGGGCAAGCCGAAGCCGAAGGCACGTCCCATGGTCGCCAAGCGTTCGGTGCCGAAGCCCAAGGCCTAACGCTCCGTCCTCGGTCGCGGGAACCGTCCCGTCGAGAGGCGGGCAAGTTCTCTTCGGCCCATGGCTCGGGGTTGGCGGCCTGCCTGCATCCGCAACAGTCATTCATCTCGTTACGCCCACTCGACAAGGAATCCCCATGGCAGACATCACCGCCGCGGCCGTCATGGCTCTCCGGGACAAAACCGGCCTCCCGATGATGGAGTGCAAAAAGGCGCTGCTCGAGTGCGGTGGCAACACCGACGAGGCCGTCGAGTGGCTCCGCAAGCAGGGCATCAAGACCCAGTCGATGCGGGCCGATCGGGAGACTTCCTGCGGCCGGCTCGCCGTCTACGCCGACCCTGCCAAGGGCGTGGGCACGATCATCGAACTGAAGTGCGAGAGCCCGCCGGTTGCCGGCAGCCAAGACTTCAAAGACCTCGCCTTCGATATCGCCACGACCCTGGCCCTCGGGCCGGGCGCGGCCACGCCAGCCGACCTCCTCGCCCAGAAAAGCACGGCGCACCCCGATCGCACGCTCGGCGAACTGAAGGACGACCTCTTCAATCGCATGCGGGAAGTCTTCGAACTCGCGCGGATCAAGCGGATCGACGGCGCCTGCGGCGGCTACGCCCATCATGACGGCTCCAAGGCCTCACTCGTGGAGATCACCGGCACGGTGACCGGCCCACAGGCGGCCGAGGTGGCGAAGGATATCGCCATGCACGTCGTGGCCCTCGCACCGCAGGCGATCCGCAAGGAAGACCTCGACCCCGCCGTGGTGGAGAAGGAGCGGGAGATCCTCTCGGAGGCCGCTCGCAAGGAGGGGAAGCCGGAGAACATCATCGCCAAGATGATCGAGGGCCGGCTGCGAAACTTCTTCAGTCAGTGCGTGCTCCTCGAGCAGCCGTTCGTGAAGGACGACAAGCAGTCGGTCGGCCAGCTGGCGAAGGCCGCCGGCCTCGAGGTGAAATCGGTCGAGAACTGGAAACTTGGGGGATGACCGGTTCGATGCGCAGCCAGATCCGCCCGTTGCAGCGGACTTGCGGCCGGTGAACGTTCGCGACCCGGGAGCGTCTATCCGCAGTTCGGACCCGAGGATGCCCATGATGGACTCCACGCCCTACCGCCGCGTGCTCCTCAAACTCTCCGGCGAGAGCTTCGCCCGCCAGGGTGAGCGGGGCATCTCGATGGACGAAGTCGTCCACATCGCCCGGCAGACGGTGCAGGCCGTGGCACGCGGCGTGGAACTCGCCGTCGTGATTGGTGGCGGCAACATCCTCCGCGGAGGTTCCTTCACGGCGGGCAACACCGCGATCCAGGAGGCGACGGCCCACTACATGGGCATGCTGGCGACCGTGATCAACGGCCTCGCCTTGCAGGACGCCCTAGAGAGTCTGGGGGCCCAGACGCGGCTGATGACCGCCATCCGGATGGACGGCGTGGCCGAGCCCTACATCCGCCGGCGAGCCCGGCGGCACCTGGAGAAGGGGCGGATCGTGATTCTGGCTGCCGGCACCGGCAGCCCCTTCGTGACGACCGACACCGCGGCGGCCCAGCGGGCGCTCGAACTCGGCGCCGACATCCTCATGAAGGCCACCCGTGTCGACGGCGTCTACTCCGACGACCCCGAGAAAAACCCCCACGCCGTTCTCTACAACGAACTGTCGTACCAGCAGGTCATCCAGCAGAATCTCCGGGTGATGGACGGCACGGCCATCTCGCAGTGCCTGGAGCACGGGATGCCGATCCTCGTGTTCAACTACCGGCGTGAGGGCAACATCGAGCGGGCGGTCGCGGGCGAGCGGATCGGCACGATTGTGGGCACCCCGCGGCCGGGAGACGCCGCCTCCCCGCCCGCTGCGGGCTAGCCGCGTATACTCGGCGAACACCCTCCCACCCAGGAGTTTCGCCGATGGCCCTCGACGACATTCTGCTCGATGCCGAAGAACGGATGGAGAAGGCCGTGGACGTGTTTCGCCACGCCCTGACTGGCATTCGCACCGGCCGGGCCAACCCCGGTCTCGTTGACTCTCTCCGCGTCGAGGTCTACGGATCACCGACGCCGATCAAGGCGTTGGCGAGCGTCGGCGCGCCGGAGCCGAATCAGATCGTGGTCCGGCCGTTCGACCCGGGCACGCTCAAAGACATCGAAAAGGCCATCCAGGCCAGTGACCTCGGCCTCAACCCGCAGAGCGATGGCCGCCTGATCCGGATCGTGATCCCTGCGCTCTCCGCCGACGTCCGCAAGAAGATGTCGGCGCGGATCCGCGACCTCGCCGAAGAGGCCAAGGTCGCGATCCGCAACGTCCGCCGCGATGCCAACAAGGCTGCCGACACCGGCAGTTCCGACGGCGACCTCACCGAAGACGATTGCGAACGGTGCAAGGAGGACGTCCAGGAACTGACCAAGAAGTACGAGGGAAGCGTCGGCGACCTCGCACGGACGAAAGAAGCGGAAGTGATGGAGCAGTGATGCGCCATCGTCCTTCACGAGTCCGCCCATGATCGAGGTTCACGAGCTCGCGAAGGAGTACCGTTCCGGCGGCAGGGCGGTGCGGGCCGTGGACGGCGTGTCGTTCGCGGTTGGAGACGGTGAGATGGTGGGGCTGCTGGGCGGCAACGGCGCCGGCAAGACCACCACCATGCGGATCCTGGCCACGCTCCTCAGGCCGACCTCGGGGACGGCGCGGGTCGCCGGTCGCGACGTAAGCGACGACCCGATCGGTGTCCGCCGCACCCTCGGCTATGTCTCCACGACCACCGGCGTGCCCGACCGGCTCACGCCGCGGGAGGTGCTCGACTTCTTCGCGCGGCTCCACGGGCTCGATCGCGGTGCGATCGCCGCACGGATTGGCGGGCTCGCGGAAGCGCTCGATCTCGGGGCCTTTCTCGACCGGCCGTGCGGGCGGCTCTCCTCGGGCCAGCGGCAGCGGGTCTCGCTGGGGCGGGCGCTGGTGCACGACCCGCCGGTGCTCGTGCTCGACGAGCCCACCAGCGCGCTGGATGTGCTGGGTTCCCGTGATCTGTTCGGCCTACTGGCCGGGTTGCAGGCCGACGGCCGCACGATCCTCGTCTCCACGCACCGGCTTCACGAGATCGAGCATCGCTGCGATCGGTTTCTCGTCATCGACGCGGGCAGAATCGTCGCCGAGGGCTCGCGGGAAACGCTCGTCGCCGGACGGCCTGGCGGCCTGGAGGAGGCGTTCTTCGCCACGATCGGCCGGGGGATCGCGCCGTGATCCCGTCCGCTCCCACCGGTGGCTGGCCCGCCCGACTCGCCATCGCCCGCCGCGACCTGGTGGAGTTCGTCCGTGATCGTCGCGCGCTGTTCATCACCCTCGTGATGCCGATGGCGATGTACCCGCTACTCGCTCTCTCCAGCACGCTCGGCATTCGGACGGCGATCCTCGAGCTCGACCGGCGTCAGGAGGCCGAGCGGCTCGTGCTGGCATTCTCCGGCGAGGATGCCGAGGCCTTCGGGATTCGCATCGGCTCGCTGGCCAGCCGCAGCGCGGGTCGGCCAGCCGACTGGCCCGAAACGATCGCCATGCGGATTT
>CAJBSQ010000348.1 GCA_903958265.1 uncultured Planctomycetaceae bacterium | reverse complement strand
GGAAACCTGCACCTACGGGGCGGGCACGGTCATGGTGCAGGGAAGCAACCTGCGGCGACGATCGATGTGCCCGCGGGCCCTCAGCGGCCGCTGGCGGCGGTGAGCCCCGCGAGCCGATCCTCGATCGCGGGCGTGAGCTGCTCCCAGCGAAACCGCCACGTCCAGTTGCCCCCTTCGCGGCCGGGCACGTTCATCCGCGCCTCGCTGCCCAAGCCAAGCACGTCTTGAAGTGGATAGATCGCCGTGTTGGCCGGCGACCGCAGGGCCAGCTCGATCAGGTTCCAGTGGATCTCCGTGCCGTCGCACGCCAGGTACACCCGCACGGCATGCTGCTCGCGGGCGATCTGGTCCGCCGACCGCGTCGAGTCGCGGCCCGGCTCGCTGCGGTACCAGCCGACGGTCGTGTCGTTGTCGTGCGTGCCCGTGTAGACCACGCAGTTGGCCGGATAGCTCTCGGGGCGAAACAGCGCGCCGCGGGGATCGTCGCCGAACGCGAACTGCAGGATCCGCATTCCCGGCAGGCCGAGGTCGTCGCGGAGCCGGTCGACGTCGGGCGTGATCACGCCGAGATCCTCGGCGATGATCGGCCGCGGCCCCAGGGCCCGCGCCGCCGCGTCGAAGAGCGGGCGGCCCGGCCCAGGACGCCAGCGGCCGTGCTCGGCCGTCGGGTGGTCGCCCGGGATTTCCCAGTAGCCGGCAAACCCGCGGAAGTGGTCGATCCGCAGCACGTCGAAGCAGTCGAATGCGTGGGCCAGCCGCCTGATCCACCAGTCGAAGCCGCGCTCCTCGTGCACGTCCCAGCGATAGAGCGGATTGCCCCAGCGCTGGCCCGTCTGACTGAAGTAGTCGGGCGGCACGCCCGCCACCACGGTGGCCCGCCCCCCGGCGTCGAGCTCGAACAGGTCGGGCCGGCACCAGACATCGGCGCTGTCGTGGGCGACGAAGATCGGGAGGTCGCCGATGATCGAGATCCCCAGTTGGCGAGCCCGAGCCCGGAGCGACGTCCATTGCTCGTGGAACGCGAACTGAAGCACCCTGGCATGGTCGATCGGCTCGGCAAGCGTCCGCCGCGCGGCAGCGAGCACCCCGCCGTCGCGGCGGGCGGCATCGGCGGGCCATTCAGTCCAGGGCCGGCCATGGAAGTGGGCTTTGAGCGCGGCAAACAGCGTGTAGTCGTCGAGCCACGACCGCTGCGCATCGGTGAACGCCTCGAGGCGGTCGCGGAGTTCCGGCGACGCCCGCCGCGCGAACGACGCGGCGATCTCGTGGAGCAGGCTCGTTCGCGGGCCGATGATGGCGCCGAAGTCGGCGTGATCGTCGGGGAACCGCGGCAGCGCGTCGAGCCGGGGCTGGTCGACGAGCCCTGCGTCGCAGAGCGCGTCGAGCGAGACCATCAGCGGGTTGCCCGCGAATGTGGAGAGCGTCTGGTAGGGGGAGTCGCCGTAGCCAGTGGGGCCGAGGGGCAGCACCTGCCAGAGCCGCTGCGACATCCCTGCCAGCCGTTCGAGCCAGCGGTGCGCCTCGGGGCCGATCTCTCCGATCCCGTGACGGCCCGGAAGCGATGTCGGATGGAGAAGAATGCCTGCGGCGCGAACGCCGGATGCCGTCGATTCGCTCACGCGCATGATCCCTGCGTACCGGTCGGTCGCGACCGCGTTCGGCATGTCGCCGATCTCCGCGGCCACTCTGGGCCACAGTGTACGGGCGACGTGGCCGAAGGTGTCGCGGCCGTGCCCAGAGGGTTACGGACCCGGCGGACAGGCGGGCGTCTGGACCGCTGATTCATAGACAACCGGCACAGCACTCCCGTCCATGGGCGGGCAACAGGGGTCGCCCGCGACCCCCGCTGGCATGCCCGGCATACCTGACACGGCCATCGGCGGCGCGGCGGCGACCATGCCGGGCACGGCCGCCGGCATGCCGACCACCGGTGCCGCGACCACCTGCTGGCCTGGGATCTGGGGCTGTGGATAGACAGGCGGGGCCAGCGGCGGCGCGTAGGCATACTGGTTTGCTTTGTTGTGGGCACAGCCCGCAACCATCGCCGCCATCAGGGCCAAGACCGTCACCTCGCGCCTCATGCATCCGCCTCCGAAAGCGTCGGGCCGCACTCAACCGGCGGCCGCGAAAGGAGCGGGACGATAGGTCGCCCTGGGAGGCGGGGCAAGGGGGGATTAGCCGCCGGTTTCCTCGGCCGGCTCGAACACCGCGATGCTCGCGGTGAAGCCGTGGAGAAATGTTCGGTTGGCGATCGGGCCGATCTCCCCCTGGGCGAAGAACCCGGCCGCCGGGAGCGGGCCCAGGCACTCCTGCACGCAGCGGGCATCGTGGCTGGGAGCATCGAAGAGCCGCAGGCCGCGGCCGTTGCAGGTGAACACGATCGCTCCCACCGGCCGCGTCGCCGACGGGGCGGCGAGCAGGCTGCGGAGATCGTCGTCGGCGCTCGCCGCGTCGCGGACGTGGAACTGCACCGTTTGCCCCGTGCGGACGAGATCACCGACGGCGATCACGCCCGACTCCGGGTCGGCGCCCACGACGTTTCGCACGAGGAAGTCACCGCGGCGGAACGTGTCGCGGTATTCGGTGGCTGCCCGGCCCACGTGCAGCGAGGAGCGGACGAGCAGCCGGTCGGCGGTGTCGAGCTCGCCGTACACCTCGCGGAGCCGCTCGAGTGCCGGCCGTCCGCCAAGCTCGACGATCAGGTTTTCTTCCGCCTTCGTGATCACCATTGGCCTGCCGATCGGCCGGCAGCCCTGCGACACGACCGGCCGGATGCGGATGGCGCCGCCGACGACGACGCCCACGGCCCCCGAGTCGTACGTCCGCGTGCCGACGACCAGCGTGTTGCTGCCGGGCGTCGCGCCACCGCTGGCCATGCCGCCGACGATCGGCACCCCGGGGTGCTCCTCCTCCATCCGCTTGATGAACGCGTCGACCGGGAACGAGAACGGATCGGCGAGCAGGAGGAGCGTGGCGTTGCTGGGCCATTCGCCGTCGAGCTGCTCGGGCCAGCCGGCGAACATGCCGCCGTCGGGCGTCTGCACATACTCCAGCGACACCGCCTCGAGCCAGCCGCCGGGCAGGCATGCGAGCCACACGGCCACGGCCGGCCCCCGCTCAAACTCCTCGCCACCGCTGAGCACCCCCTCGGCGGTCGTGCCGAGCACCGTGGTGGCGGGCACCAGATCGGCAAGCGACTCCAGCGCCGGGCGGATCCCTTCCGCGTAGCTGGCCGACACGAAGACGATCGCGAGGTCGGCGGTGATTCCCGGCCCGCCGAGCGGCAACTCGGCGGCGGCCACCGCCTCGCGGATCGCGACGGCGATCTCGGGATGGGTCGAACTGCCGCAGCCGCAGCGAGCGTGTGGGCCATCCGCGCGGGGGATCATGTGACGATCTCGGCGAACGACGCCACCGCTTCGTGGTCGAACACTCCGCCGGGCTCGCGGTTGCCGGGCCGCACGGCCAGCGCCGTCGCCAGGCCTGCCGCGCGGGCGGCGTCGAGCTCGGTCCCCACGTCGCTGACGAACAGGATTCGGCGTGGCTCCAGGCCCATGTCGGCGGCGATCGCCGCATAACTGGCCGCGTCGCGTTTCGGACCGGTCGTGGTGTCGTAGTGGCCCCGCAGGTGGCGGGTGAGGTCGCCGTGGGCCGTGTGGGCGAAGAACAGCTTCTGCGCCTCGATCGATCCGGAGGAATAGATCCGCACGTCAAGGCCGCCATCGGCCCACTGCGCCAGCGCCGGCGGCACGTCGTCGAAGACGTGGGCCACGATCTCGCCCGACTGATAGCCCCCGCGCCAGATCATCCCCTGCAGGGCCTTGAGTGACGTGTCTTTCACGTCGCGGTTCATGAGATCGAGGGCGACGAGCGCCAGCCTCGACGGGCCGTCCGCGGCGGAAAGCGTGTCGGAGGCGAGGCCCGCGCCGGTGGCGAGGCCTGCCGCCGCCTCGCGGACCTCCGGGGCATGGCGATGCGTGGTGAGGAAGTCGCCGACGTGTCGCTTCGCATGCTCGAAGAGCACGTCGTACACGAACGAGATCGACGACGTCGTTCCCTCGACGTCGAGCAGGATGCCGCGGCCGTCGAAGACGATCACGTGGTCGCCCTTCCCGCGCCGGCCACCCAGGCCGGGCCGAGGCAGAGCGGTTGGTAGGCCTCGTGCACGCCGTCCGCGAGGTAGTGGGGTGTCCAGCCGCTCGTGTCCTGAAAGAGCCGGATCGCCCGAATGCGGCGGTCGTTGCAGAGGTCGAACCAGTGCCGC
>CAJBSQ010000347.1 GCA_903958265.1 uncultured Planctomycetaceae bacterium | reverse complement strand
CTCACGCCCGATGCCGAGAGCTGCCTCGCGGCCCCGGCGAGCACGTCAAGATCCTGACTGGCCTCGAGCGTGCCGGCATACACGCACTCGAGCGGGGCCTGTTCCGGCGTGGCGGATTCGTCCGAGCCGGCCTCGGGCACATGGTTCATCAGCCGCGGCGGCGAGGGAAACTCCTGCGGATACGCCCCCACGTAGCAGACATGCCGGGGCAGTGCGTCTGGGGCATCGCGAAGCACCGCGTCGGCGTAGGTCTGGGTCGCCGCGGAAACGGCGTCTGCGGCAGCGACCAGGGCCTGCCGTCGTTTCAGCATGCCGCCCAGCATAAATGGCGCGATCAGCCGCTTGAGGAAGCCGGGCCCGGGCAGGAGCCGGTCAAACGTCTCGGGCCAGACGTCCATCAAGTCCAGCACAAACGTAGCGTCGAGTTTCTTGGCGAGGCGGGCGGCCGCCTCGGGACTGTCGAGCGGGGGCAGGCTCGCGAGGATGATGTCGGGCCGCTCCAGTTGGCCGGAAGACACCGACTCGTTCGCCAGCCGCTCGAAGGTTTTCCCGAAGTCGCGGTGGCTGCCGATGCGGGCCAGCGACACGTTCTTTTCGTAGGGCCGCACGGCCACCAGCCGCACGGCGAAGCCCTCGTCCTCGCGGATCCCGAGGGGGGCGGAGCGAATCGCCTTCCGGCGGTGGCTCCAGGTGGCGGTCCACCAGATCACGTCGTGGCCCCGGGCGGCGAGCACGCGGGCGAGAGTCCAGTAACGCAGCGGCGGCAGTCCCTCGCCAGGGATGTCGTCGAACGGGTTGACGAGCCAGACGGAAAGGGGCCTGGGGGCAAGGGGCTCGGGAGCGGGGCTCGGCATGGAGAGAGCCTATCAAAACGCCTCCCCGGGGCAGAGTGACACGCGCCGGGCCCGCCCACGGGACCGTTTTCGCCGCGTGCCCCCCCGACGCCGCCCGAGATCTGGGCGGCTTTGCGTGTTCACCGCGTGCCACCGTAGGTGCAGGTTTTCCTACCTGCACTCCGTCTCCCTGCCGGCTTAGCTCATGCGGCAATTAAAAACCTGCGGCGACGTTCGGCAGCCTGCCGCCGGGCCCTACCCAGGCGGCCGCAGCCTTATCCGCCCCCCGGCTGATGCAAAACCGCCCCGCGCGATTCCTCTCCCTCGCGTGGTACCCTCACTCCATGCCTCGTCGCCGGCTTTTCCCCGTCGCGGTCTGCCTGCTCGCGTGCAGCTTCGCCGCGGCGGCGGCCCCGCTCTGCCACGCCGCTGCCCCTGGCAAACCGCCCCTGCGTGTCATCCATCGCGGCTCGGTCACGCTCCCCGATAAGGTCCGCGATGCCGCGGGCAACGAGGTCGCGATCACCGGCTTGAGCGGCATCGCGTCGCTCGGCGACGACCGCTACGCGGCGATCATGGACAACAGCGACAAACTGGTCCTGTTTTCGCTCGCCATCGCCCGCGACGGGATGCCAGAGGAACCGACCGACATCCAGGTGCTCACGCTCTCGGAGCGTCACGACTACGAAGACGTCGCCCCCTGCCCCGAGCCGCTCCAGAAGCGGATCGCCGGCCGCCGGGTGCGTCAGGGCTTCGCCGACCCCGGCCGCTGCCTGCTCGTTTCAGAGGAAGACACGCCGGCGATCCGCGCCGTCTCCCTCAACGACGGCAGCCTGCTCGGCGTGATCCCCACCCCCAAGGAGTTCGCCACCCGCCGACCGAACCGGGGCTTTGAATCACTCGACATCGAGCCCGACGGCCGCCACATCTGGACGGCCAACGAGGAGGCCCTGCCCGCCGACGGCCCCCCGGCCACCGTCGGCGCCGGCACGGTCGTACGGCTGGCCCGAATCGCGATCCCAAACGCCGACGAGAAAGCCACGCAGAAGCCGGTGCAACTCGCCTACGCCGTCGACGCTCCGCATTCCTTCATCCGCATCTTCGGCGGCGAGCCGCTCTCAGGCATCGCGGCGCTCACTGGTCTTGGTGAAGGCCGAGTGCTCGTCCTCGAGCGGGCCGGCTGCCCGGGGCTGCCGCCGATTGAAAACCGGATCTATCTGGTCAACACCAGCGCCGCCACCGATATCACGGGCGTCACTGAGAATCTCGCCACACAGGTCGAGCAGCATGTCGGCAAGGAACTGCTCTGGAAGGATCAACTCGGCTGCAACCTCGAGGGGCTGTGCCTGGGGCCCGCGCTTGGCAACACGCGGCGGTCGCTGCTTGCGATTGCGGATAACAACGGCATCGGCACGCCAAACCAAATCGTTGGCTTCGTGCTCGACGAGGCCGGGGGCGACGCGCGGCTGCCGTTGATGGTCGGCGGAGCGGCGATCGTGGCGTTGGTGCTCGGGCTTTTGATCTACCGGCTCGTGCGGTGAGGCGTCGGGCTTCCTGCCGAGTGCGTTGCCCTCCGGCTCATTCCCACGCGCACAACGCCTCAACATACGCCGCCGAGCCGTCGCGGAGCCATCCGTCGAGTTGGGCCACGTCCTTGAGCTGTTGCCCACGAAGCCGCGGGACCACGAAAAACTGGCAGCTCACCTCACGGAGCG
>CAJBSQ010000346.1 GCA_903958265.1 uncultured Planctomycetaceae bacterium | reverse complement strand
TGGGGCGTGAACCCCGACAACGGCACGTATCGTGCGAAGGACGGCCGGTTCGTCACGATGATCGGCCTCCACCCGCACCTCCGCGACCGGCTGCTCGTCGCGCTCGACTGCGTCAATACGGCCCAGGGAATCAAGGCCGCCGTCGAGAAGAAGACAGCCCAGGAACTCGAGGACGAGGCGATCGCCACAAAGCTGCCGCTCGGCATCGTGCGGACGCCCGAGGAGTGGGCCGCACACCCGGTCGGGGCCGAGGTGCTCAAGCGGCCGATCATCGACTTTGACGGGTCGGGCACCGAGAAGAAGCGGCTTCTCGGAACGGCGCAGCACCGGCCGCTCGAGGGCGTGCGGGTGGTGGAGCTCACGCACGTGGTGGCCGGACCGAACTGCGGCCGGTTTCTCGCCGAGCAGGGCGCCGACGTCATCAAGGTACAGCCGCCGATTGGCGACTGGGTGCTCCCGATCTGGATGGACGGCAGCTGGGGCAAGAAGAACATCCTCCTCGACATCGGCAGCCGTCGCGGCAAGGCGCGGTTTCACGAACTGCTCGCCACGGCCGACGTCTTGATCGACGGCCAGCGGCCGGGAGTGCTCAACGGGATGGGGCTCGACGACGCGGGGCTCAGGGCCATCAATCCCAACCTCGTACGGGCCTCGCTCTCCTGCTTCCCGATCGGCACCGCCTGGGGCGAGCGGCCGGGCTTCGAGCAGATCGCCCAGGCCGTGAGCGGCACGATGCACGTGCATTCGGTCGGCATGGCGGCGCCGACCGTCGTGCCCGCGCTCATCAACGACTACATGACCGGGTATCTGGTGGCGATCGGCGTGGTGGCGGCCCTCGCCGAGCGGGAGCAGAAGGGGGGCTATTACCACGTGGCCTCGTCGCTCTCCCGCTGCTCGTCGCTGGCCCCGAGCTTCGTCGAGCCGCTCGACGCCGAGCCCTACGAGCCGGTGCGGATGCAGGATCTCGTCGAGTTCGCGATCGACCAGCCGTCGCCGGCGGGTGTCTTTACGCGGATCGCGCCGGCGGTGGAGTTCAGCCACACGCCGTCTCACACGCACCGCCACCCCACACTGATGAACTCGATGCCCGACACGACGGGCTGGGATGACGTGCCCTCGACGCCGCCGCAGGTGCCGCATCATGCCTCGCAGCTGGCCCGCGATGGGGCGATCTACGGCCTCGTGCAGTGCTTTGGTATCGAAGACCGCTCCGACGGCGGCGGAATCATGAGCCTCTGCTCGAAGTCGTTGATCGACGAGGTGCTCGCCCACCGCAACGACTGACTGGCCAGCCGGCCAGCCGGCCAGTCGGCCAGTCAGTCAGTGCATCAGGAGCGGCGGCTGCGGAAGCGTGGGCGGGTAGGCGAAGGGGGTCGACGAACGCTCGAGAAGCTTTGGGCGTGAAGCCCGTAAGCCTTCCGTTGGAAGCGGGTTACGACAGCGGCAGCACCACCTCGACCACCGTGCCCTTCCCCGGAGAGGAATGCACGTGCGGTTCGGCGCCCAACAGCCTGCACCGCTGCCGGATTCCCTCGAGCCCGAATCGGTGCTCTGGCACGGTGGCCGGGTCGAAGCCCTGGCCGTCGTCGCGGATCTCCACCCGCACGCCTGAGTCGAGCCGCTCGATGGTGACGCAGGCGGTGGTCGCAAGCGCATGCTTCCGGGCGTTGGTCAGAGACTCCTGCACGATTCGGAAGATGGTCGTCTCCACGGCCGCGGGCAGCCGTCCGCCCGGCAGCGCGTGCACGAACGACACGGTGGGGATCTCCACGCGGGCGTCGGCGATCAGCGATTCGACCGCCTCCACGATGCCGAGTTCGTCGAGCGCGGGTGGCCGCAGGCCGCCGATCAGCCGACGCGACTCTTCGGCCGCTGCCTGCAGCAGCCGGATGCCCTCGTCGAGTTCCCGGGGCGCCTTGCCCGCGCCCAGCGCGTGGCGGCAGGCTTCGAGATGCATCAGGCCCCCTGCCAGGTACTGGGCGAGGCCGTCGTGGATCTCGTAGGAGACCAGCTGGCGTTCCTGCTCCTGGATCTCCAGGAGCCGCCGGAGCACCGTCCGTTCGCGGCCTAGTTCCTGCTCGGATTTCTTCAGGGCGGAGATATCCTCGCAGCAGACGACCACCGCGGCGGTGCGGTCTGCGAGGCTGACCGCGCCGAGGCGGACCGAGAACTGCCGCAACACGCCGTCGAGGCCACGGACATTCGTCTCCAACGCCTGCTCGCCGCCGGAACGAAAAATCTCGTCGATGGCTGTTCGTAGCCGCTCCGTCGACTCGCCGAGCGTGAAGTCGAGGATGCTCCGTCCGAGCACGTGCTCGACCCCGTAGCCGCCACCGACCCGATTGACGAACCGGAGTCGGAGGTGCCGGTCGGCCACCACGATGAAGTCGCCCGACACGCGGCAGATGGCGTCGAGGAGCGCTGCAGGATCGGCCAGCACCGCCTCGGAGACGTCGTCCGCCGCTCGCTCGGGCGTCGTTCCGGGAGCTGGCGGGCGTGGTGCGGTGGGAGGCATGACAGGTTTCGAGGGGGTGATCAGTTCACATCGAATGCTCAGGTCGAACGGTCAGATCGAACGGGGTTTGGGGATGCGGCTGCCCCCCCCTCCCCGGCCCTTGCGGCCGCGTGGCCCGCCACCGCGGGGCCCACTCGCCCGGCCGTCGCGCAGCCCCGCGATCTCGTCGCGAATCCGTGCGGCCCGCTCGAAATCGAGTTCGGCGGCCGCCTGCATCATGTCGGCCTCGAGCTGCTCGACGAGTTCGGCGGTCCGCTGCCGGGATTCGTCGCCGGCGGCCACCGCCTCGAAGGCCACGGATCGGGAGGCCGACTCCGCCTCGATGCCCGCCCTGATCTCCTTGCGAACCGACTCGGGGGTGATCCCATGCTCGCGGTTGTACTCCTCCTGGATCGCGCGGCGGCGACGGGTCTCGTCCACTGCCTGCTGCATCGATTCCGTGACCGTGTCGGCGTAGAGGATCACGCGAGCGTCGACATTGCGGGCGGAGCGGCCGATCGTCTGCATGAGTGAGGTTTCGCTCCGCAGGAAGCCCTCCTTGTCGGCGTCGAGGATCGCCACCAGCGAGACCTCCGGGAGGTCGAGGCCCTCGCGGAGCAGGTTCACGCCGACGAGCACGTCGAACGTGCCCAGGCGAAGGTCGCGGAGGAGTTCCACCCGCTCGAAGGCGTCGAGCTCGCTGTGGAGCCAGCGGCAGCGGACCTTCCGCTCCTGAAAGTAGGCGGAGAGATCCTCGGCCAGCTTCTTGGTGAGCGTTGTCACCAGCACCCGTTGGCCCGCGGCCACCACCTTGGTGATCTCACCCGAGAGGTGCACCACCTGGTGCTTCGCGGGCACGATCTCGATCACGGGGTCGAGCAGGCCGGTAGGCCGGATCACCTGCTCCACCACCTCGCCGCCGGTGCGGGCGAGTTCCCACGGAGCGGGCGTGGCCGACACGAACACCGTCTGGTGGAGCCGCTGCTCCCACTCGTCAAACATCAGCGGCCGGTTGTCGAGGGCGCTGGGCAGCCGGAAGCCGTGATCGACGAGCGTCGTCTTGCGACTCTTGTCGCCGGCGTACATGCCGCGGACCTGCGGCACGGTGACGTGCGACTCATCGACGAAGAACAGGAAGTCGTCGGGAAAGTAGTTGAAGAGCGTGCCGGGTGTGCTGCCGGCCGGCCGGCCCGAGAGCGGCCGGGAATAGTTCTCGATCCCAGGGCAGAAGCCCGCCTCCATCAGCATCTCGATGTCGAATCGCGTGCGGGCGTTGAGCCGCTGGGCCTCAAGCAGCTTGCCCTGGCTCTTGAGCTCCTCCAGCCGGGCCTCGAGCTCGTCCTTGATCGTGGAGACTGCCGCCTTGATGCGGTCTTCGGGCATCACGAAGTGGCGGGCCGGATAGAAATACATCTCGTCTTTCTTGGCCGCCACCTCGCCGCTGGTGGGATGCGTGATCGCGATCGACTCCAGCGTGTCGCCCCAGAACTCGACACGACAGGCGAGTTCGTCGTACGGGGGCCAGATGTCGACGGAATCGCCGCGGACGCGAAACTTTCCCCGCTCCAGCGCCAGGTCGCTCCGCTCGTAGTGCACGGCGACGAGCTTCTCGAGCAGCTGGTCGCGGGAGAGCTTCGTGCCGGAGGCGAGCCGCACCACCATCGCCCGGTAGTCGTCGGGAGAACCGAGGCCGTAGATGCACGATACGCTCGCCACCACCACCACGTCGCGGCGGCTGACGAGGGCGCTGGTGGCCGCGAGCCGCAGCCGGTCGATCTCCTTGTTGATCGCGGCATCCTTCTCGATGTAGATGTCGCGCTGCGGGATGTAGGCCTCGGGCTGGTAGTAGTCGTAGTAGCTGACGAAGTAGTGGACGGCGTTGTGCGGGAAGAAGTCGCGAAACTCGGCATACAGCTGGGCGGCGAGCGTCTTGTTGTGCGACAGCACGAGCGTGGGCCGGCCCACGCGGGCGATCACGTTGGCCATCGTGAAGGTCTTGCCGGAGCCGGTCACCCCCATCAGCACCTGCGAGGCCCGTCCGTCGGCGATCCCGCCGACGAGCGCATCGATCGCGGCCGGCTGGTCGCCCGCGGGCTCGTAGGGGGCGACGAGTTCGAAGACGCCGGAGTGGAGCGCGGTCGAGGGCCGTTTCATCGCGCCGCCTCCCGGGGCCGGATGGGCCGTAGGTGGGGCCGCATGGCCTCCAGGGTGGCGGGCCCGATGTCGGGCACGTCGAGCAGATCCTCGAGGCTCGCGAAGGGGCCGTGGTCGCGGCGGTGGTCGATGATCCGCTGCGCCGTGGCTGGGCCGAGCCCCGGCAGCTGGGCGAGTTCGGCGACGCCCGCTGCGTTGACATTCACGGTGAACCGGCCAGCGGCTGGGGGTGGAGCATCGTGGTGGACGAACCCGCCGGAGAGCCCCCCCTGCCCCACGAACCAGGCGGCCATCGCCGCCAGCGCGATCGCGACGACCAGGCCAAGGGCGGCCTGCGAACGGCGGGGCAGCAGCGATGATTCGGTGGCGTCGGCGGGCATCAGCGAACCCCGGGCGTGAACGGCTCCCTGATAGGATACGCAAATCCCCGCCCTTGGATTCTCACCGCAGCAGGCACCATGAAACCTCGCGACATGCCGGTCCTCGACGCCGACCAGGGGCCTGGTTTTTGGCAACTTGCCTGGGGCCAGAGCCTCGCCGACCACGTGGCTCAGCGGGCCCGCGACTGGTTGCTGGAGGACCTGGGGCACGAATCCGATTGGACGAGCATCAGCCTGATCGCCCCCGACGCCCGCAGCGAACTGGCTGTGGTGGCCCGCAAGGCCGGCGTCGTGGCGGGCCTGCCGGCGGCTGCCGTCGTGGCGGG
>CAJBSQ010000345.1 GCA_903958265.1 uncultured Planctomycetaceae bacterium | reverse complement strand
GAGAAGTCGGTCACCTCCGGTACGCTCGCCTGCATTCGGAAGGCCATTTCGTAGTTGGCGATGCGGGCGGTGATCTCGGCGTCGGGCGTGCTGGCGAACTGGTGTTCGTGGAGCTCGCGGAGGCCGTCGAGCACCTGGCGACGGTTCGCCCTCGAGACACCCGGCGGATTGTTCACGTAGAGCACGGGATCCTCGCCCGAGCGAAATCGGACGGCCTGGTGCTTTGTCGGCAGGAATCCCGCGCCCCAGAGATGGCTCATGAGCGGCTGGCCGCCCTTGTTTTTCGTGATCAGCACGACAAAGGAGGGAAGGTCATCGTGCTCGTTGCCCAGGCCGTAGTCGAGCCAGGCGCCGATGCTCGGACGGCCCGGGATCTGGTGGCCGCTCTGCATGAATGTCACGCCAGGTCCGTGGTTGATGCTCTCGGTGTGCATCGTGCGGACGAAGCAGAGTCGGTCGGCCACCTCGGCCGTGTGCGGGAGCAGTTCCGACAGCCAGGCGCCGCTGTCGCCATGCTGGGCGAAGGCATACGGGGAGCCGACGAGCGGGATCGAGCTCTGGTTGCCCGACATCCCGGTGAGCCGCTGGCCGCCCCGGATGCTGTCGGGCAACTGCTCCCCTGTCTGTGCGACGAGCAGCGGCTTGTGGTCGTAGAGGTCGAGCTGGGATGGACCACCCGACTGAAAGAGATAGATCACCCGCTTCGCCTTGGGCGCGTGATGGAAGCCGCCGAGCACACCCCCGCTGCCGTCCGCGCCGACTGCCGTCCGGCCAAGCATCTCTGCGAGGGCGATCCCACCGAAACCCATCCCGAACGATCCGAGCCACTAACGCCGGTTCATCGCTTCACCACCGTTTCATCGTAGTTCAGCAGGGCGTTGATCACGCCCGCGAGCGATGCGACATCGACCGCGGGCAACGACGCGTCGCATGGTTTGTCGCCAATCGCCACGACCAGCGCCGCGTCGTCGGGCCGCGTGGCATACCACTCCCGCTGGCCCGCATGCATGCGGCGGAGAATCAGCTTCTCGGCATCGTCGGGCCGCCGGCTCGTCAGGAGGAGAAAGGCCCTGTCGAGCGCCCGCTCGGCCTCGCCGTCATGCTCAGCCAGCAGCCGCTCGGCGAGCACCCGGGCCGCCTCCACGAACTGCGGTCCATTCATGAGCACAAAGGCGTGCAGCGGCGTGTTGGTGGTGTCGCGCTTTGCCACACAGGCCACCCGCTTGGGCACGTCAAAACTCTCCAGCATCGGCCCCGGTCCGGTCCGCCGCCAGAAGGTGTAGAGGCTGCGGCGGTAGAGCGCGTCTCCCGTGTCCGCCGCCTCCGGTTTGAATGACTCCGGCATGTCGTAGGTCTTCACCGGCGGCCCACCCAGCTGTTCAACCAGCAGGCCACAGGCCGCGAGCGCCCCGTCGCGGATCATTTCGGCCGGGAGTCGATGCCGCGGTCCGCGGGCCAGCCACACGTTGAGTGGATCGTCAGCCATCGTCTGCGGATCGGCGATGCTCCGCTGCCGATACGTCTGCGACAGCACGATCGTCTTGACGAGGGCTTTCAGGTCCCAGTTCAGGCCGCCAGCGGCTGTCGCGTGTGAGAATCTCCAGGCCAGCAGGTCGAGCACCTCGGGATACTCGGGCCGGGTCGACTGGCTGCCGAGATCTTCCGGGCTCTGCACGAGCCCGAGGCCGAACAGCGACTGCCAGAGCCGGTTGACCGTCACCCGCGCGAGCAGCGGATGATCAGGATCGACGAGCCAGCGGGCGAGACCAAGTCGGTTTTTCGGCTGGGAGGCAGGGAAGGGGGGCAGCGACGCCGGCGTGTCGGGTGCGACCGCCGCGCCGCGGTTACCATAGTCGCCCCGCTCGAGCACGTACGCCATCTTCGGCTGTGGCAGGTCCCGCATCACCATGATCTCCGCCGGCTTCTCGGCGAGATCGTCGCGGCGGCGACGCGCGTCCTCGAGCGCCTCGCGACCGATCGCTGCGGGCGTGTCGAATGCAGCGGCGAGATAGTCGCCGAGCAGCTCCGCCGACGTCCGGGCATCGAGCGTGTCGAGGATGGACCCCGGTGCGCACGTCTCCAGGATCTCGAGCGGCGAGAGCGCCCGCTCGAACACGCGAAAGTCGTCGATGAGCCCGTCCTTCAAGCCGTGGTCCCGCATCCGTTCACCGATGCTGATGTGATCTCCGCCGCCGCCGGTGATCTCGCGGGTGAGGCTGTCTCGCACGATCTCGGTGGCCACGGGGTGGCCGTTCACGAAGATCCTCAGCCCCGCCGCCCTGCCCGATCCGTCGCTCGACACGGCCACGTGCACCCAGTCCCCCACGGGCAACGGCTCTGCAGTCCGCACGCTCGCCGCGTCTCCCGGCCAGAAGTGGATCAGCGACCAGCGGAGGTGGCCGTCGGCCACCAGCAGTTCGTAGCCTCGGCTGCCGGCATCGGTCCAGGCCTGAGAGCGGTGGAAGACCACCGCCCGTTCATACACGGTCGGAGCGAGCATCCAGAGCGACACCGTGAACGGGTGGCTGCGATGGAAGTTGCCCACCCGCGTCTGCACCGGATGGTCGCCGGTGAGCTTGATCGCCTTGCCGAACCTGCCCTCCATGAGCACGTTCTCGCCAGGAGACGAAGCGGTCTCCTTCGAGCCGAGCTGATCCGCGAATCCGCCCTCATCGGTACGGGCGTCGAATCCCAGGCGGACGATCTCCCCAGGAATCATCCCCACCTGATCACCGGTGAGGAGATCAGGCTTCGTGTGCGTGCCGCCCACCCACTCCTCGACCGCCTTCCGCACCGCCACCTCACGATCGGCCAGTTCCGCCGCCCTCGTACCGCAGGCCTCGTCGGCCTGGGAGAGCGCGGTCGCCGTCGCGCCATCGAGGATTCGCGTCTTCGGCGTCGGCACAGCCTGCGTGAAGAAGGAATAGAGCCCCGCCTCGTCGATGTCGTCGAAGAACGCGAACAGGGAGTAGAAGTCGTGCTGCGTGAGTGGGTCGAACTTGTGGTCGTGGCAGCGGCAGCACTCGAGCGTCAGGCCAAGAAATGCGGTGCCGAAGGTGGTCACGCGGTCGTTGACGTAGTTGACGCGATACTCCTCCTCGACCGACCCCCCCTCGGCCTCCTGAGGGTGGAGCCGGTTGAATGCCGTGGCGAGCACCTGCTCATCGGTGGCGTTGGGGAGCAGGTCGCCGGCCACCTGCCAGAGTGCGAACTGGTCCCATGGCAGGTTGCGGTTGAAGGCATGGATCACCCAGTCGCGCCAGGGCCACATCGTCGGCCGCGGTCGGTCGAGCTGGAAGCCGTAGCTGTCGGAGTAGCGGGCCAGATCCATCCAGTCGGCGGCCATTCGCTCCCCGTAGCGAGGGCTTGCGAGCAGGCGATCGACGAGCTTTTCGTAGGCATCGGGCGCGGCATCGGCCACGAAGGTCTCGACCTCGGAAGGCGTGGGCGGTAGCCCAGTAAGGTCGAAGGACACCCGCCGGATGAGCGTGGCTCTGTCGGCCTCGGGCTGGGGGCTGAGACCCCGCGTGGTGAGTTTCTCCATGACCATCGCGTCGATCGGGTGCCGTGCATCGCCGGCGGCGAGGGCTGGCCGGACGGGCGGCACGAGCGCCCAGTGCGGCTCGTACGCCGCCCCCTCCGCGACCCACCGCTTCAGGGTTGCCACCTGCTCGTCGGTCAGCCGGCCGATCTTCGCCTCGGGAGGCGGCATGACGGCGTCTGGGTCGTCCGACACGATGCGGGCCAGCAGTTCGCTGATGGCAGGGTTCTCAGGAACGATCGCTCGCCCACCGCTGTCGAGCTCGGCCGTGGCCTGATCGAAATTGTCGAGCCGAAGGCCAGCCTGCCGGGTGGCGCTGTCGGGACCGTGGCACGCAAAGCAGTTTTCCGAGAGGATCGGCCGGATGTCGCGGTTGAACGAGATTCGCTCAGATCCCGTGTCACGGGCATCAGCGGCACTCACGATCAGGCTCGCGCCGAGAGCCAGCGCCGCTCGTGCAGACTTCAAGAAAGCCATGCGGGCGTGCCCTGGATAACTCGCTTCTCGTCCGAATCATACCATCCGGGTGCATGTCGACCAAAGCATGCCGCCATGATCGAGAATCGGGTTCATGGCATCGCGGGGAATGCCCAGGTCGACGGTGAGACGCGACCGCAGCTGGAAGCGGGCGGTAGAATCCAGTAGGAGCCCGCTGCCCCGAGCAGGGGAGAATCACCCGGAGCCTGAAGCCATGCCCATCGTCCGCAGCCTCGTTGCCGTTGTCATCGCCACGTGCCTCTGCCCGGTCGTGTTGCCCGGGGCTGTGTTGGTGGCTGAAGCTGCTCCGGCGAACGCCACGCCGGCGAAGCGGCCCGACCCGGCCCTGGCACCCGTCGAGGATGTGCCGGGGCTGCCGCGGGTGCTGCTGATCGGGGACTCGATCTCGATCGGCTATACGATTCCCACCCGCGAACTGCTTGCTGGGAAAGCCAACGTCCACCGCGTCCCGATGAATGCCGGCCCCACCACCCGCGGCCTCCAGCAGCTTGAGAAGTGGCTGCGGCCCGGCCCCTGGGACGTGATTCACTTCAACTTCGGGCTGCACGATCTCAAGCACGTCGATGAGGCGGGCGCCGCCGTCGACGCGGCCAAGGGCCACCGCCAGGTGGAACTCCAAGCCTACGGCGACAACCTTCGGGCCATCGTCCGGCGGCTGAAGCAGACCGGCGCCAGGCTCATCTGGTGTTCCACCACGCCGGTACCTGAGGGGGCCAAGGGCCGCATGCCGGGCGACGAACTGGCCTACAACGCGGCCGCCGCGGAGGTGATGAAACAGGAGGGGGTCGAGGTCAACGACCTTCATGCCTTTGCCGCGCCGCAGATGGCGAAACTCGGTAAGCCAGCCGACGTCCACTACACCGCACAGGGCTCGAGAGCCCTCGCCGAGGTGGTCGCACAGCGGATCGAGGCCGAACTACCGAAGCCGCGGTGAGCGGCCCACCGACCGCGATCAGGTCCGCGTGGCGAACGCCCGAGACCACGCTTTTGCCGTCGGCCACTCACCGACCTTCGCCGAGGAGAACGATGACCTGTCGCTGGCGAGCACCCGCCAGGCGCCATTGGTCGGGTTCCTGACCGCCACGTCCTCCAGACCGTCGCCGGTGAAGTCGCCGACGGTGGCGAACTGGCCGACGGCGAGGTATCCCCAGACGGCCGTGGTGAACGACGTGCCCGCGCTCGTGGACACGACCCACGCGCCATCGCCCCGTTGGCCGACGAGATCGGTCCGCCCGTCACCATTGAAGTCGCCTGCCTGGACGTTATTCCAGGTGGCCGTGGCGTCCCAGGTGCCGAACTTGAGCGGCGCGAACGTTGTCCCATTGCTCGACAGCACCCGCCACGACCCGTTGGCGGCGTTTCGCACGGCCACGTCGTCGCGGCCGTCGGCGTTGAAATCACCGACCGTGCCGAACTGGTCGATCGAGAGGAACGCCCAGATCGTCGACGAGAACGACGTGCCAGTGCTCGCCGCCACCACCCAGGCCCCGTCGGATCGCTTGCCGACGAGATCGGTGCGGCCGTCGGCGTTGAAATCACCGGCGAGCACGTTGCTCCAGGAGAGCGTCGGATTCCAACGGCCAAACCGTGAGGCGGTAAAGGCCGTGCCGGAACTCGTCAGCACCTGCCAGGAGCCGTCGCTTGGCACGCGGGCGGCGATGTCGTCTTTGCCGTCGCCGTTGAAGTCGCCCACCGTGGCGAACTGGAATGCAGCCGCGGCTCCCCAGGCCCGCGGGGTTGCGGTGCCTGTTGCAGGGGTGGTGGTCACCCACCAGGTGCCGGCGGCGGTCTGCACGGCCACATCTCTGCGGCCGTCGCCATCAAAATCGCCCCCCAATGAATTCACCCAGGTTTCGCCGGAGGGCAGCGTCGCCAGTGGGGTGGTCGCAAACGACGAGCCGTTGGCACGACTGACGATCAGTTCGGTGCCTGCCATGCCGATGATGGCGTTGTTTTGGGTTGCCGGATCGGGCGACGCGACCACGATCACCTTCCCATACTGGCTGCTGAAGGTGCCGAAAGCGGAGTACTGGAAGAGGCCCCGCCCTGCTCCGTAGCCGATGTCCTTGGACGTGATGGCGATGAAGTTGAGCTGGGCGGACTCGAGGGTGAGTGTGTTCGGGGTGATGACAGTCCCAAAATTCCAAGGCTTGTTGAACCAGCCATTGGTCGAGGCTGAGTTCTCCCCCGAGGTGGCGAGCGTGGGGGTGTTGGTCAGGGTGGTCGCGCCGGCGAGGCGGGCGGGAAACGTGGTGACGAGCGGCCAACTTCCCGCAGGCAGAATCTTT
>CAJBSQ010000344.1 GCA_903958265.1 uncultured Planctomycetaceae bacterium | reverse complement strand
TGCCGCTGGTGGCGAGGTTGCCGACGGCCGTCAGGCCCACGTTGCCGGTCGAGCTGGTGACACCCGTGAAGGTGATGCCGCCGGCATCGCCGATCGTGATGTCGCCCTTGGCGGTGGCCGAGAGGCTCGCGGCGTCGGTGGAGGCGGTGATCGAGCCATTGGTGGACGTGAGCGACAGCATTTCGGCCGAAATCACACCGGTGCCGACGATCGAGCCGTTGCCGCTCGTCAGCGAGAGCGTGCCGTTGCCGACGAACGTCAGGTTGGCATCCACGGCGAGATTGTTGCCCGGCGCTCCGTTGAGCACGGTGATGGCCACGCCGCCGCCGTTGGCGGCTTCCGCCACCTGCGACGGAGCGCTGAAGGTGAGGCTGCTATTCAGGCTGAACGACGCCGTCTCGAGGGTGAGCGACTGGTTGACGTCTGTGGCGCCCGTGTAGTTGCCGGTGTTGACCTCGAGCACGCGGTTGATGCCCGTGAGCGAGCCGTTGGCGATGCTCGTGACGCCTTCCTGGATGCGGCCGGTGCTGCCCACCTGCGGCCCGAGCGTGGTCACGGCGAGCTGCGAGTAATCGCCCTGGAAGCCGGCGGTGACGTTGCCGGTGTCGGTGCCGTCGAGCAGATACGGGGTGATGTCGACGCGGGTGCCGCCGGTGCTCGACGTCTTGGCGAGAACCGCCGCCTCCGTGGTCACACCCCACCAGTTGGTGCTGGCATCAATCACCGCCGAGTTGCTCGTGCTGTTGCGGACGGCCGACTGCGTGTTGCCCGCCAGGAAGTTGCCGGTGACGGAGCCGTTGGAGGCGTTGCTGAACAGGATGCCGTAGAAGTTGCCGGTGACGAAGCTGTTGGTCACGGTGGCCGTGCCCCCCGAGACCGCCACGCCGACCTGGTTGACCGAGCTGCTGCCCGTCACGGAACTGTTGCTGAGCGTGAGCACGGCGCCGGCGCCCGTCACCTGGATGCCGTTGTTGGCGCCATAGTTGTTGTCGCCCGCCCGCACGATCGACTTGCTGACATTGAGCGTCGATCCGGCCTCCACCCGCATGCCGCGGGTGACCGACGCGACTCCTGAAACGTCGCCGTTGATCGTGACGTTTTCGACGACAGCCGAGCCACCGTTCTGCACGAGAATCGAGCCGTCGAGCCAGTTGCCGAAGGCGATGTTGCGGAGCGTGAGGTCGACGCCCGCTCCGGTGACGGTGATGCCGGCGCCGAAGAGTCCGGCACCGTCGAGCACGGCCGCGGCCTCGTCGGCCCCCATGTCGTTGACCGGTGCCGAGGGCTCGATGCCCACGATCGTGACGTCTTGCGAGATCGTGAGTTGCTCGTTGTAGACGCCCGCACTGCCGGCGATCACGTCGACCGTGCCCGACACTGCCACGCCGGCGAGCCCGGTGCCGATCGTGGCGAAGGCATCCGTGCCGAACGTGGCGGAGATGCTGCCGTAGGTGACCGTCTCGCCGGGGGTGGATCCCGTCCAGGCGTCGTAGACGTAGACCAGCGAGGGGAGTAAATGGGCCGTGCCGATGATGCCCCCCGAGCCCAGCGTCTGCGACCGTACCGAGACGCGATCGGCGGGGTCGCCAGCCAAGAGCCCGTCTACGACCACCTCGGTCGGCGGAAGCACGGGCGTGAGGAACACCCCCTGGAAGTCGCCCGACGCGCCGTCATACCGGAAGTTGAGCCGGCTCGACGAGAGGATCGTCTCGTTGGCGAGGGGACGGCCCGTGTGGTCGTAGACCGTGCCCGTGGGCCCGACCGACACGCCCCTCTCGGACGTGATCAGGCCCAGAACGGCCGAACCGTCGGTGGGCAGATCGGCCGACTCGGCGACCGAGATCCGCGCAGCACCGAGGTCGAAGACGCTTGCGCCGTCGCGAAGCGAGATCTGGTCGTGACGGGATACTCCCGGGAGGTCGAACTCCAGCGCGTCGTTTGCGGCGAGTTGCAGGCCGTCAACGGCCACCTCGGCTGCGGTGTCGCCGCCGGCACGGATCGTCAGGCCCTTGCCCAACGTGGTGAGGATCTCGGAGTAGCCCCCCTCGGCGATATTGAGGATGCCCCCCGCCTCGGTCGCGGCGACTCCTTCGGCGATCGTGGCAAACGCGTCGTAGCCGTAGACCAGCGAGATCTCATCGCCGGCGGCCGTGCTCCAGGCCGCCGTGTCGCCGGCCGAGAGATCTGCCCAGCTGTCATCCACGTAGGCTTCGTCAACATGGCCCGGGGAGACCGAGAAGAACTTGCGACGTTCGAGGGACTCGAGCGATGACGTCCGCCAGATGCCCCGGTCGTAGTCGATGCCGAGGGCGGACGATCGGGCCGACATCGCGATGACGCCGTCACGGGGGCCACCCATGATCCGCTTGAAGCGGCTGATCGCCGACTCCACCTGGATCGGCAACCGCCAGCCGGTAAACGGCAGGTAGCGGCTGAAGATCCGACGGTAGGTCGCGACCCGTTGCCGCTGCCGCTGCGAGCGGGTGTCGCAGAGCCACGAGGCCGAGGCCGCACGCGCGGGCCTGGTGCCGGTGGTGAGCAGGGTCGGGGATGTGGCCGGCGAGGCTTCCGAACCAGTGGCCCGAACCGCGTCAGTCGTGGCGTTCATATCTAGAGCATCCATTCGTGTGTCGTCTTTCCAGGTTTTCATCAGTCACGAAGCCGATCGACCATCCCGAAACAAACCATCTCCAAACAACCTCTGCCGAACCGGCGTGAACCGGCTGGCACCACTCCGCCGCAGTTGATGCCGCGAGACTGGCGGCATGAACCCACAAACCACGTGGTCAAAACGTAAGCGGTGAGTATCTTTATGCCCCGCGCCCACTGTCAACGTTTCATTTCCCGGATTTGTGGGGATCGGCTCCGCGGCATTCGTAAGCGGCGTTACCCTCGCGGCGGCGAAACGCCCTTCGCCGCGGAGGTGAGGCGGCGGCGAACGTCGGTTTCCACGGGGCCAAAGGTGGCCTCATGCCGCTGCACGGCCATGTGGACGGCCGACCAGAGCCGCTTGGCTGTCAGAAACGACAACACAATGCGGCGGTCGATCGAGACCGCGGCCTGCGGCCCGGCGGGAACTCGCTGCGAGGCATCGATATTCAGGCCGAAATCGACGATCAGCTCCTCGGGCGTGCCCGTGACGCGGGCGAAGTTGGAGTAGTGGGATGAAATAACGCTGTCATCCACCAGCAACCGCTGCGGTACGACCACGGAGGCCCGCTCCGCGACGCCGGCCGGCCGCGAT
>CAJBSQ010000343.1 GCA_903958265.1 uncultured Planctomycetaceae bacterium | reverse complement strand
CCCGCAATGATTTCGCTGCGGTCAGGAAGGCCTGCGGCCGCCCTGCCAGTCGACGTCATGGTCGCCACGGCAGGCAGCAACGCCGCGTTCCACGAGCGAACCGCATGGTGAGCGCAGCCCGCCCCGGCCATCGTGATGAGGGCGGCGGCTACCGCGATGCGAACAAACCCTGACGCCATGACGGACGTGTACGGATGCGGGCCCGCCGCGTCAATCACAGGCCCGAGGCCGGGCGGCCGGTTGGCCGGTCGAGGTCTAGCAGCGTGCCGGTGAGCGCCTCCAGCGACACGGGCCGCGAGAGCACTGCCCGGGCGCCGGCTCGCAGCGCCGCCCGCGTGGTCTCGCCGCGCGGAAATGAGTCGAGCAGGATAATGGCGGCGGCAGGGCGGTTTGCGGCCACCATCGCCAGCCATGTGAGGTCGGTGGGGGTGATGGCCGCGACGTCCCAGACGATCACGTCGGCGAGCTCATCGATGGCCGGGCGGCCACAGGTGCGGCGGACGACCGGCCGACCCGCGGCGGTGAGGAGATCGACGATCCCTTCAACATCGAGCGGCCGCGGGGCGGCGACGGCGATCGGCCGCCCCGACCGAACGTTCCTGTCGGCGATCCGCTTCGATGCCTCCAGCACCCGTTCCTCGCGGCGGGCCGTGGCCGGCATGCCCAGCCCGCCGGGCAATCCCCGCTCGCGGTCGTGGAGCCACCACGCAAGCCGGGCAGGCAGTTCATTCCACGCCACCTCCTCGATGCCGGGCAAGGCAGGACCGCTCCGGCGGCGGCCCTCGACGAGCGTCGCAGCCACCGACACCAACGGAGCCAATGGCCAGCGCCGCGACAGCGCGATGCCGTCGGCAAGCGTCCACGTGGCGGGTATCGGCGAGGCCAGCAGGATGGCCACGGGCGTGCGGTCGCGGAATGCGGCCGGAGGAGATTCCACCGCTGCGGCCGGACTGGTGGCCTCCACAACGCCGACCATGCCGGCGATGCACTCCCGCGTTAGGGCGAGTTCGTCGTCGGCGATGGGGCCGATCCACAGCAGCTCCCCAGGAAGCGAACCGGCGGCTTCCTGCAACGTGCTGGCACGGTTTCCGGCGTCGCTCGGCTGCATGGCACCACCTTTCGCAAACCCCCGCGACGGTAGTCGTTGGCTGGGTGTCGCGGCAAGGCGGGTTGTCTGCGGCGACAGGGCGACGGGCCGCTGAACCCGTGGGGAAGCCGCCCTTGACCCATAGGTGCCCCTGGGGACAATCCGCCGCCAGCGTTGCTCAAGGACGAGCGCGTGTGGTTTGTGGGGATTCCTGCCGAGGCAGGGATCCCGGTTTTTCGGCAGGAGGCCGTCATGCGCGATTCGACGAATGGTCCGCGGGGTCGCTCGTTCAAGGCTCGTCGGATGGCGGGGTGCGAGGTCCGCCTCTCCCGGGTGCTGCCGCAGGCCCGGTTCATCGCCTGCGACGACGTGGTGGCACGGACCTGTCGCGACGATGCCGGAAGCTGCCAGCCGGGCGACGTGTTTGTGGCCCGGCTGACCGGGCGGGGCGACGGCCATGAAGCGATCCCGCGGGCGATCGCCCGCGGGGCCTCGGCGATCGTCGCGGAGCGGATGGTTCCCACCGACGGCGTGCCCCTGTGCCTCGTGCCGGACAGCGACTGGGCCCACGCCCGGCTGGCCCATGCGATGGCGGGCGATCCCTCGCGGGAGATGCGGGTGATCGCGGTCGCAGGTACCAGCGGCAAGACAACGACGGCCTGGCTGGCCGCCGCCGTCCTCGCCGAAGCGGGGCACCGCGTGGGCGTGCTCTCCGATCTCGGCTGCCTCGGGCCCGACGACGTGGAGCCGCTCCCCGACGACATTTCATCGCCGCCGGCGCTCGCCGCCGGCCTGGCGCGGCTGTCGGCTGCGGGTTGCACCCATGCGATCGTCGAGGTGTCGAGCCGGATGCTCGCCGCGCAGGCGACCGCCGGCATGGTCTGCGATACCATCGCCCTCACGAGTCTTGCCGCGGCGCATCTCGACCGCCATTCCACGCCGCGGGCCTACCGGGGAATCGTCGCGCGGATCATGGCCACGCTCGGCGACGAGGGCTGCCTCGTCACGGGACTGCCGGCCCGCCATCGTGACCGGCTGCTTGCGGCCGCGGGGAGCACGGCAACGTGCCTCACCGCCGGACTGTCGGCGGGCGGCGTCGTGCATGCCCGGCCGGTCGAGGGCGGGCTCTTCGGCCGCACGTTTCTCCTGGCCTCCGGTGGCCAGCTGGTGCCCGTGACCACCGACACGCCCACCGTGCCGTTCGTCCGCGATGCCGTGATCGCCGCCGGCATCGGCCTGCGGTACGGCGTGTCGCTCGAACATGCCGCCCGCGGCATCGAGGCGTCGGGCGGCGTGCCCGGTCGCCTCGAACGAATCGATCGCGGCCAGGATGCCGCCGTCTTTGTCGACGTCGCCTCCAGCATGCATGCGGTCTCGGCGACGCTCACCAGCCTGCGGCGGCTCACCGGCGGCCGCCTCGTGGTGCTGGTCGACGAGGCTCTGGCGACGAAGCTCGAGGGCCGTCGGTTTCCGAGCCGCGTGGGCCGCTGGTGCGACGAGTGCCTGATCGTGCCGCCGTCGATCGTGGCCGATGAGCCCACCTCGACCGATGTCGCGGCGTACGCCCGCGTGGACCGGCTGCTCTCGTCGCTCGGCGATGGTGACTGCCTGGTCGCGTTTGGAGCCGTGCCCCGGGGGCCGCGACCGGCTGGTCCGTGGGCGGGCCGCACGTCGTTGGCGGCCCTCGTCGACGGATGGCTGCAGCTGGCGCACCCGGCGGAAGCCCCGTTCGCACGGCGGCGAGCCGCGTGATCTCTGCCCGGGCCCGAGCGGGGCGGCATGGACGGTCTGACGCGCGGTGAGGCACAATCCACAGGTCGCCGGGTGCCCGGCGAGACGCCCGAGGAATTTCCCCATGAATCAGCGTGCCCACTCTTCGTCATCCTCCGAGACGGCGACGCCTTTTGACGACCTCGGCGTGGCCGTGTCGCGGCACGAGCCGCTCTCGCACCACACCTGGCTCGGTCTCGGTGGCACGGCGGCCTACTTCTGCGAGCCGATCGATAGCGACGCGCTGGGCCGCGTGGTCAAGCGCTGCCACGAGCAGCAGATCCCGCTGCGGATGATCGGCGGCGGGTCGAACGTGCTCGTACCGGTGGCCGGCTTCGAGGGGATGGTGGTGCGGCTCTCGGCGCCGGGCTTCTGCGGGATCGATGTCCAGCGGCCCGCGATCATCGCCGGGGCAGGGGCCAAGCTCGTGCATGTGGTCTCGGCCGCGGTGCAGGCAGGGCTCAGCGGGCTGGAGACACTCGTGGACGTGCCCGGCACGGTCGGCGGGGCGCTGGTGGGCAACGCGGGGGGGCACGGTGGCGACATCGGCGAACGGGTCGCGGATGTGACCGTGATGCTCGCCGACGGCACGACCGAGGTCCGTGATCGGTCGCGGCTCGCCTTCGAATCGCGGTGGAGCAACCTCGACGACTGCATCATCATCGGCTGCCGGCTGGAGCTCGACGAGGAGGATGCCTCGCTGCTCACCAAGCGAATGCAGAAGCAGTGGATCGTGGGCCGGTCGGCTCAGCCCAGCGGCACACGCACCGTGGCCATGATGTTCAAAGACCCGCTCGGCACCACGGCGGAGTCGCTCGTGGCCCAGGCCGGCGCCCGCGAACTGCGGGCCGGCGACGCAGCGGTCTACGCGGCGCATGCCAACTACGTGGTGGCGGGGCCGCACTGCTCCAGCGACGACGTCCGAACGCTCGTGGAGACGGTGCGGTCGAGGGTGCGGGAGAAACTCGGCATCGAACTGGCGCCGCAGATCGAGGTCTGGTGAGCCCGTGCGCCCCGGATCACTCCCCCAACCGCCGCGCCGTCGCGAGCCTTCGCCGGAGCAACCCGCTCCCGGTCGGGTGGCCGCGTTTCTCGACGAACACCGGGCCGGCGTCGGGGCGGTCGTGGTTGCCGGGGCCGTGGTCGCCCTGGGATGGCTGGCCTGGTCGCGACTTGGCGAGCGGGTGCGGGGCGACAGTGACCTCGTGCTCCATCCCGAGGCGATTCGGCTGGAGGGCGCGGCTCCGTGGATCCGCGCCGACCTGAAAGCCGAGGCGCTCCGCGATGCCAGCCTCGACCGTGGGCTGCCACTCGACGACCCCGAACTCGTCCGCCGGCTTGCCCGCGCCTTCGCGATGCATCCGTGGGTGCGGGAGGTGGTGGCGGTGCGGGTCGGGCATCCGCCCGCGGCCGACGTCACGATCCGATGCCGCGAGCCGGTGGCCATGGTCGCCGTGCCCGGTGGACTGCTCGCCGTGGACGCCGAGGGCGTGGTGCTGCCGAGCGACGACTTCACCGCCGAGTCGGCCGCGGCCTATCCGAAGATCACCGGCGCTGCGAGCGGTCCGCAGGGAGCGGTGGGGTTTCCCTGGGGCGACGTGGTGGTGGAGGAGGGGGCCGCACTGGCCGCCGCGATCGGTCCCGACTGGAAGCCGCTGCGGCTCGTCGAGTGCCGGCCGGCCGTGCGGGCCCAGGGCGAACCACGCCACTGGGAGCTTCGGGCGGAGGAGGGACGGACGATCGTCTTCGGGTCTGCCCCGGGGCATGAGCGGGAGGGGGAGCCGACGGCCGCGGCCAAGATCGCGCGGCTGCGGTCGCTGTCTGGCGATGCCAGCACCACCACGCTTGACCTGACGTCGCCGCTGGAATCCAAGGCCATACCCGAGGCCGCGGTGCGGTCGATTCCCGCCGGCTGATCGCCGCCATCTGGGAGATGCCCGCCATGCGACTCGTTGCCTCCGCTTCGGTGCTCTGCGTGATCGACGTTCAGGATCGGCTCCTGCCGGCAATGGCCGACGGCGACCGCGTGGTCTCCCGCTGCGGTCGCCTCGCCGCGGCGGCTCGGCTCCTCGACGTGCCAGCGATCCTCACCGAGCAGTATCCGCAGGGGCTGGGGGGCACTGCCGCGCCGCTCGCCGCAGTGCTGCCGAGGCCGGTGGCCAAGATGTCGTTCAGCTGCTGCGGCGCCAGCGAGTTCGCCGTGGCGCTGCCGCCGGGCCGCGGGGCGATCGTGCTCTGCGGCCTGGAGACGCACGTCTGCGTGACCCAGACGGCGCTCGATCTGCTGGCTCGAGGCTACGCCGTGTTCGTGGCCGTCGACGCCGTTGCCTCGCGGCATCCGATCGACCACGAGACCGCGCTGCGGCGGTTGGAGGCGGCCGGTGCGATCCTGACGACGAGCGAGGCGGTGCTCTTCGAGTG
>CAJBSQ010000342.1 GCA_903958265.1 uncultured Planctomycetaceae bacterium | reverse complement strand
TACAGGGCATGATGCCGGGCATGATGCCGGGAGGCATCGAGGGAGGTGGTGTCGGATTCCCCGGCGGCGGTGGATTCCCAGGCGGCGGCGGTGGATTCCCAGGCGGTGGCGGATTCCCAGGCGGCGGGGAGTTTGGCGGCGACGCTGGTGTTCCTGATGATCCGATCGATGCTCTTGTGGTTCGCCGTGATGCCTGGCGGCTGATGACCCTGGCCAACGCAGTCGAGGTGGCGGACGGGAGCCGTGGTCTGGCAACGCTTCTGGCCGCCGACGCGGCCGACGGGGCAAAGAGGATCGCCAAGGTGCTCCGGGAGGCTGCCGTGTCGCTCGATGAGTCGCCCGACGCGACGTCTTTGAAGCAGGCCTTGGCGGATATCGAAAGGGCGGCTCCGGCCGCCGCGGGGCCTGCCGTGCCGAAGCCGGCCGCCGCGGCTGGCGACCCACCGGCAGCCGGTGGTGTTCCCGCCGCGGCAAACGATCCGTTCAACACCGGCAACTGACCCGCCGCGCTATTTCTTGATCAGTTCCTTCACCGTCATGCCCGACGGGATCATCGGCAGCACCTGCTCCTGGTAGGGCACCTGCACATCCAGGATCGCTGGCCCCTCGGACTCGATCAGCCGCTTGAGCGCCGGCTCGAGATCTTTCTTCGCCGAGATCGTCTCGGCCTGCCAGCCGAAGCCCTTGGCGATCATCACGAAGTCGGGATAGCGGTCGCCGGGCGAGATGCCGTCGCCCTGACCGTTGGCCTCCGGATGATCGACCGGGCCGAGGTAGGTGTGGGCGCGGTTCCCCTTGAAGAAGCGATCCTCCCACTGCACCACCATGCCGAGGTGCTGATTGTTGAGCAGGAGCACTTTCACCGGGATGTTCTCGGTCTTGCAGGTGGCCAACTCCTGGATGTTCATCAGGATGCTGCCGTCGCCATCGATGTCGACCACGAGTGCGTCGGGACAGGCCACCTTCGCCCCCATCGCCGCCGGCAGGCCGAAGCCCATCGTGCCGAGGCCGCTCGAGGAGAGCCACGTTCGCGGCCGGCGGAAGGTGTAGAACTGGGCGGCCCACATCTGGTGCTGGCCCACGCCGACGGAAATCACCGTGTCTTGCTTGGCCGTGAGCCGCGAGAGTGCCTGAATGGCCTCCTGGGCAAGGATGCCCGGATACGACGTGTCGAAGGAATACGGATCCTCTTTCTTCCACTCGGCGATCCTCGCATGCCACGAGGCGAGATCGGCCGTCGGCGGCTCGACGATCGCGTTGAGTTGGCCGAGCGCGGCCTTGACGTCAGACACGATCGGCACGTGGACGAGTTTGTTCTTGTTGATCTCGGACGGGTCGATGTCGATGTGGACGATGAACCCGTGCTGGGCGAAGGCCTCGACCTTGCCCGTGACACGGTCGTCGAACCGCACACCCACGGCGATCAAGAGGTCGGCCTCGTCGACCGCGTAGTTGGCATAGACGCTGCCGTGCATGCCGAGCATGTCGAGCGAGAGCGGGTCGTCGCCGGGGTAGGCCCCGAGCCCCATCAGGGTCATGGTGACGGGGATGCCGGTCTTCCTGGCGAGCGTGCGGAGATCCTCGGAGGCATCCGAGGCGATCACGCCGCCGCCGGCGTAGATCACCGGCCGCTTGGCCCGCTTGATGGCGGCGGCGACCTGCTGGATCTGCTCGGCGGGCGCGGCCTTCCGCTGCTCGGGCTTGTAGCCCGGCAGGTTCATCTCGACCTCGTAGTTGGGCACGATCTGGCCGAGCTGGATGTTCTTCGGCAGGTCGACAAGCACCGGCCCGGGGCGGCCGGTCGTGGCGATGTAAAACGCCTCCTTCATCACGCGGGCGATGTCGTTGGCGTCGGTGACCAGATAGTGGTGCTTGGTGATGCCGCGGCAGACCTCCACCATCGGGGTCTCCTGGAACGCGTCGGTGCCGATCACGCTGGTCCCCACCTGGCCCGTGAGCACGACCATCGGAATGCTGTCGAGTTTGGCGTCGGCGATGGCCGTGACGAGGTTGAGGGCCCCAGGGCCGCTCGTGCCCATGCACACGCCCGGGCGGCCAGTGGTGCGGGCGTAGCCCTGGGCGGCGAAGGCGCCTCCCTGCTCGTGCCGCGGAAGGATGGTGCGGATCTGGTCCTTGTAGCGGGTAAGCGCCTGGTGAAGCGGCATGCTCGCCCCGCCCGGGTAGGCAAAGATCACGTCGACCCCGTGCCGGGCCAGCGACTCAACGACCACGTCGGCCCCGGAGACGAAGGCTTCAGCTGCTTTCGGCGGGCGGGAGGCGGTGGCCATGAAAGGGTCTCCTGGATCTGGCGGACGGGAAGGAATGCCAACAAACGAGCCCTCAACCATACACGATGAAAACGCCCCGAAAAACCGCCGGAGGCCGCCCGCCGAGCGGTCCCGAGGGTTTTGGCCGGGCCGAACGCCCCAGACCCGGCAACCGGACGTCGTCCGGAGGGGGGCTCACGCGGCGATCGGCTCCTCGGCGACGGGGTTTGTCAGCCGGCCGATGCGGTCGATCTCGACGGTCACGATGTCGCCCGGCTGCAGGAAGACCGGCGGGGTGCGGGCAACGCCGACGCCGTGGGGAGTGCCCGTGAGGATCACCGTGCCCGGCCGCAGGAGCATGCTCGCCGACAGGAAGGCCACGAGCGCCGGCACGTCGAAGATCATGTCCGCGGTGGAGCAATCCTGCATGACCTCGCCATTGAGGAGCGTTTTGATTCCCAGCACCCCCGGATCCGGAATCTCGTCGGTCGTCACGATCGCTGGCCCGAGCGGGCAAAACGTGGCAAAGGACTTGCCGCGGCACCACTGGCCGCCCCCGCCGTTCCGCTGCCAATCGCGGGCGCTGACGTCGTTGCCGCAGGTGTAGCCGAGCACGTGGGCGAAGGCGTCTTCGCGGCGGACGTTGTGGCAGGCCGTGCCGATCACGACGGCCAGTTCGGCCTCGTAGTCGACCTTGTCGCTCCGCAGAAACCGCGGCAGAAAGATCGGATCGCCGGGGTTCTGCACCGCCCCGGAGTTTTTGAGAAACAGCACGGGATGGGCCGGCGGCTCCGCCCCGCTTTCGGCGGCGTGTCGCTTGTAGTTGAGGCCGACGCAGAGGATGTCGCGGGGCTCGAGCGGGGCGAGGAGCTTGTCCACCGTGACCGGCCGCCCGGTGTCGCGGAGCGACCCGAACAGTTCTCCTTCAAGGAGCGTGACGCGGCCGTCGTCGTGCAGGCTGCCCAGGTGCTCGGTGCCGCCGGCCAGAAATCGGACGATCTTCATCAGGTTGAGCCTCGTCGCACAAGATCCGCAAATTGAAGCCGATCAACGATTCGCTGTCCAGCATCGAAAGGCATGATAGCCCGGTCAATGGCCTCCACCGTTG
>CAJBSQ010000341.1 GCA_903958265.1 uncultured Planctomycetaceae bacterium | reverse complement strand
GGCGAGGATACGCCCAAGGCTCCGCGAGCGTTCGCCGACCCCCTTCGCCTACCCGCCCTCGCTTACGGAGACGACGCTTCACATAACTTGGATGCGGTCTAGTTGCCGGCTGCGTTGGACCAGGTGCTGAACAGGTCGCCCCGCTTGATCCGCGCCGCGTCTTCCCGCATCACCTCGGGCGTGCGACGGATCATCCGTACCGTCGAGCGACGGTGCCGCCACGTGCGGGTCTGGGATCGGGCCACGGGGCCGCTGCCCGGCGGCGGGGCGACGATCGACGGTGATGCGGCGGCCGCGAGGCCGACGTCGAAGATGGCGGCCACCACGATCGCACGTCGGAGCATGCGAGCCGTCATTTCGTGGGCGTCTCGGCGGGCAGGGGCTGGAGCGTGAGGGGGTCGCGGAGCGGCAGGTGCTTCACCGCGCCCTTGAAGAACTCGTTCATCGTGGCGCGGCCCTGAAGGTCACCCTTCGCGATGGTGTCCCAATCGCCAACCACCAGGATCGCCATCGTGGCTGGGTCGAGGTGCTTTGCAGCCACCCGCTGGAGGTCCTCTCGGGTCACCGCTGCCACCTTCGCCCGGAAGGTCTTCCAGTAGTCGGCCGGCCGCTTCGTCCACTCGTCGTTGACGAACACACGGAGCATCGCCGGCTTGCTCTCGAACTGCCGCGGGAAGGTCTCGATGACGCTCTTTTTCGCGGTGTCGAGTTCGTCTTCGGTCACCAGTTCCTTGCGGACCGTCGCGATCTCATCGAGCACGATCTTCGTCGCCAGGGCCACCGTCGCGCTCTTGCTCTCGAAGCCGGCCCGGAACTCACCCGGATAGTCGACCTTGGGGGCGAGCGAAGAGCGGACCGAGTAGGCGAGTCCTTCGTTGCTCCGCACCTTCTGCATCAGCCGGCTGGTGAATCCACCGGCGCCGAGGATCTCGTTGAGGAGCAGCAGCGGGATGGCGTCGGGATCGTCTCGCGTGATCGCCCGGCAGCCCATCACCACCTTGCCCTGGGGGATGTCTTTGGGCACGTGGTAGAGACCGGGCGCGAGGGTCGCCGTGGGAGCGACGGGGCCCGGGGCGACCGCGGACCGCTCCCAGCCCGTGAAGGCCCGCTCAAGTTTCGCCAGCATCTCTGGCTCCGCAAAATCACCCGAGACCGACACGATCGCATTGCCCGGATGGACGATCCGGCGATGCATCGCAGTGAGCCGGGCGCGGTCGATCGCCGCGACGGTCGTGTCGGTCGGCTCGGAGGCCTCGAAGTGGTCGGGGCCGTAGAGCAGCCGCTTCCATTCGCGGCCGATGATCGACGAGGCGTCGTCGTTTCGCTGCTTGAGGCTCTCGATCACGCGGGCCTTGGAAGTTTCGAGCCGGCCGGCATCGAAGCCGGGTGTTCGCAGCATCTCCACGAACAGGGCGAGGCTCTCGTCGAAGTTGGTCTTCAGGCAGTTCATCGTGGCGGTCGTGAACGTGTCGTTGGCCGACACGCCCACCTCGGTGGCGAGGAAGTCGAGCGTCTCGTCGAACTCGGCGGGCTTTCGCTTGGTCGTGCCCCCTTCGCGGATCATCCGGGCCGTCATCGACGCCAGCCCAGGAACGTCGGCCGGGTCGAGCGAGGAGCCTCCCTTGAACGTGATCGACACCGTGACGAGCGGGAACTCGTGAGAAGGCGCGAGGTAGGCGACGGTGCCGTCGGGCAGCACGCGGCGGAAGCTCTGGGCGCTGGGGGGCTCGAACGCCAGCGGCTCGAAAACGATCTCCTCAGGACGCTTCGGGATCGCCGGCACCGCGGCAGGTGCGGCCACGGCGGACACCGTTGCGGTGGCGGTGGCTGTCGCGGTCGGACCCGCGGCATCGGCCTGCCGCGGGCCGAAGAAACTCAGGCGCAGGCCGAAGAAGCTCAGGCGCGGGCCGACGGAGCTAAGGAGCAGGCCGGCGACGATGAGGAACCGGACGCTGGTGGGGAACGGGCGATGGCTCATGAATGGTCCGTGGGAGATGGGCGAGTGATGGAACGTCCGCGGCTGCGGGTCAGTCGGGCTTCCGGCGGTAGGTGGCCACGCTGCGGTTGGTCTCTTTGAAATACCGGTTGGCGACGCGGCGGATATCGGCGGCGGTCACGGCCTCGTACTTGGCGGGCCCCTCGTTGATCTCCCGCCAGTCGAGCAGCGCCTCCGAAAAAGCCAGGCTGTAGAACAGCGACATGTTGTTCTCCAGCTTGCGGTAGTTTTGGGCCGCAACGCGGTTTTTCACCTTGCGAAGCTCCCGCTCGGGAACCTCGGCCGCCTGCAGCTGAGCCAGTTCCTCCAGCCAGGCCGCCTCGAACTGCTCCGGCGTTGCCTCGCCGCGGGCCTGCCCCGTGATGGCGAACACCCCGGCATACTTTCTCGTGTCGGAGGCGGCCTGGGCGGCTGCCGCAATTCCCCGGCCCTCCACGAGGCCCTTGTAGAGCCTGCCGGTGCGGTCGTTGAGCACCTCGGCGAGCATGTCGAGCGGGTAGCTGTCGACGTGTCCGGCGGGCACCGTGTGGTACCGGACCTCGATCGACGGCGGCACGTCGCCGGTCGCGTTCATCCGCTGCTCGGCGAGCTGCTCGACCTCCAGCGTGATCACCGGCGGGGGCGATGACGGGCCCCGCTCCAGCCGCGAGAAGTAGTTGGTGATCAGCCGCTTCGCCCGGGCCGGGTCGAAGTCACCGACGAGAATGCCCACCAGGTTGTTGGGCCGGTAGTAGACGTTCCAGTAATCCTGCGCCTGCTCGAACGTGTAGCTGTTGAGGTCGGTCGCCCAGCCGATCACCGGCCACGAATAGCCGCTCGACGCCCAAAACATGGCGTCGAACTGCTCCTCGAACTTACCCGTGGGCGTGCTCTCCGTGCGGAGCCGCCGCTCCTCGTGCACGACGTCGCGTTCCGAGTAAAACTCGCGAAACACGCTGTCGTCGAGCCGGTCGCTCTCCATCCAGGCCCAGAGCTCGAGCTTGTTCGACGGCACGGTGATGAAGTAGCAGGTGAGGTCGTACGACGTGAAGGCGTTCATGCCGCTGCCGCCGGCCTTCGTGTAGACCTGATCGAACTCGTCTTTGACGATCGTGCCGGCCTCCGGGCCGCCGTCTCCTCGTCCCTGCTGGGCCCGGATCAGCGCGTCGAGCTTCCCGCGGAGCACGCGGAGTTCCTGGGTGTCGTTTGCCGGGTTCCACGGATCGTCGATCTCGCCGCGAAGAAAGCGGTCGTACTGCCGCGTCCAGATGGCCCGGTTGATCTCGTCGCGGATCGCCTTCTGCTCGGCGCGGTAGGTCGCGTCTTTCGCGGGATCCTTGGTGCCGATCGTGTTGGTGCCCTTGAACATCATGTGCTCGAAGAAATGGCTGATGCCGGTGATGCCCGGCCGCTCATTCACGCTCCCGACCCGGGCGATCCAGCCGGCGGTGACCGCGTTGGGCTGGTCGGTCCGCGGCACGAGCAGGAACTGCATGCCGTTGGGGAGCGTGAACTCCTCCACCGCGACCTTCTGCGCGTGGGCAGAGATGGAGAGCAGGAGGGCGATACACAGGCTGGCGAACGGGGCAACGCGCATGACACGGATCCTGGGGGAGGGGGCGGTGCGTTTATACCCGACGGGGAGACTCCGCGACGAGTCGTGCCGCGGGAGCGGATCAGTGGCCGCCGACACCGAGCGCCCACTGCACGAGCGTGACCGCGATTTCAAACACGATCAGCCCCACGATCGCCCACTCGACGCGGAGCGAGCGGCGGTTCTGCAGAAACTCCAGTGCCGTCTCGGCCGTGCGGGTGATCAGCGACAGCTTGCCGTGCAGCGCGGCGTAGCGTTCGCGGATCTCGAAATCATCGCGGACGCGGGCCCAGAGCCGCTCGAGCTCGGGGTGATCCCAGAGCAGCTCGGGAGAGTCGTCGACTCTGGCGCCCGCCACGACGCTGTGTTCGGCGAGCAGCGCGGTGCCGAGGTGCTGGAGGAGTTCGCGGGCCGCGCGACCGCCGCGGCCCCAGTGGTCGAGGTTGGCGGCGAACGGCTCGATCCGTTCGAACTGCCGCTCGATTGCCCGCTCGTGATGGGCGAGCGACACGCTCTTGGCGAGCACGTCGGCCACCAGCTGCAGCTTCTCGAGCGTGACGTCGGCGAGCACCAGGGTGTTGCCCTCGATCGTCTCCTTGCCCGCGGGATCAACGCGGATGTCGAGCACCTCCGTCTCCTGCTCGGCGAGCGGAGAGGGCTGGCGGATGTGCGGGACCAGCTGCCGGACATACTCCGTGATCGCCCCCGGCGAGGCATCGAAGAACACGATCGCTCCGTAACGAAAGAGCACCGCGACGCCGTTGCCCGTGGGCCGGCTGCCGGCGATGGCGGCACCGAGCGAGGAGCCGATCAGTTCGACGACCAGCGGCGCGTTGCCGGTACGGTCGGTGGAGCCGAGGGCCGCGACGTCGATGGCGGTGCCCACGAGCACGGCCCTGGCCTGAAAGCCGAGCCGCCCGGAAGCGAAGGGAGCGGCCGATGCCGGCGCGGGCGTGAGAACTTCGTCGACCACGGTCGATGCTCCGGAACGGCGTGCGGATGCGGCAAGGTGTCCACTACCGGCGAGACCGGCCGAGCGTGAATCCACCGGTGAAACGAGGGCCGACCGCGAACACCCGAACCCGTCCACCGCTCTAGCCTAACAATCCAGCGGCAGGGCAGGCCACCGTTCCGTCAAACGAGGTGCACGATGGTGCCGTCTGATCGTATCGATCCGGTGATCCTCGGGCACATCCTCGGGCATCATCGAGAGCTCCATTCGCGGTTGCTGACCCTGAAGGCGGCGTACGCCGAGCCCGTCGCGGCTGGCCCGCACCGGATCGACGCAGTGGCGAAACTGCTCGCGGAACTCCGCGAGCACCTGCGGGAGCACTTCGAGCAGGAGGAAACGGGGGGATTCCTGGAGGAGTCGATCGCCCGCATGCCACGGCTCTCTGGCGCGGCCAGCGACGTGATTGCCGACCACCCGCGATTGCTCGCCGAACTCGACTCCTTGCTGGAATCAGTCGGTCACCGTGATACTTCAGACGCGGCGTGGAGCGAGGCCTCCCGTGGTTTCTCCGTTTTCGCCGACCATCTCCTCGCCCATGAAAGGAACGAGAATGCCGTCGTGCAGGCAGGCTACAACGAGGATCTGGGCTTCGGTGACTAGCCGCGGCGTGCCGCGTCTGGCAGTTGCCGCGGGGATCGTGGTGCTGGCGGTCGCGGCCGTCACCGGTTCGCGACCGACCGCCGATGAGTCAACGACGCGGCCCGACCAGGTCGCCGTCTTCATGCGGGCGAAGCTGGCGCACTCGCAGAACGTGCTCGAGGGCCTTGCCATCGAAGACTACGACCTGATCGACAAGGGCGCGCAGGAACTGTCGCTCGCCAGCGAGGACGCCAGCTGGCAGGTGCTGCAGACGGAAGACTACGCTCGGCAGAGCGCCGACTTTCGCCGCTCGTGCGACAGCCTGCGGAAAGCGGCCAAGAGCCACAACCTCGACGGGGCGGCACTGGCATGGATGGAAGTGACCATGAAGTGCGTGCAGTGCCACAAGTATGTCCGCGATGTCCGCGACGAGCCCTGACCCCACGCCTGCGGTTGGGTCGGAGAAGCCCCGGCGCGGGGCTCACCCAAACACCACGGCCCGCGGGCCGTGCAGGAAGACCCGCTCCTCGAGCACCAGTCGCACGGCGCGGGCCAGCACGAGTTTCTCGACGTCGCGGCCCGCCTGCGCCATCCGCTCGGGCGTGAACGTGTGGTCTACCGGCGTCACGTCTTGCGCGATGATCGGCCCTGCGTCGAGTTCTTCAGTGACGAAGTGGGCCGTCGCTCCGATCAGCTTGACGCCCCGGGCGAACGCTTGGCGGTAGGGGCTCGCACCGGCGAAGGCGGGCAGGAACGAGTGGTGGATGTTGACGATCCGGTCGCGGTATCGCGCGACGGCGGCAGCCGACAGCACCCTCATGTAGCGGGCCAGCACCACGTAGTCGGGGGCATGGGCGTCGATGGCCTCGAGCAGGTTGCGCTCGTGGGCGTCACGCGAGAGTCCCTCGTGCGGCACGTGGTGAAATGGCACCCCGAACCGCTCCACGAGGCTGCGGAGGTTGTCGTGGTTGGCGACCACCGCGACGATCCTGCCGGGCAGGTCGCCGACGGCGTCGAGCAGCAGCAGTTCGCCCAGGCAGTGGGGCTCGCGGGTCACGCAGACCACGATGGGCCGCCGGCCCTCGCGGGTGACCCGCACCCGGGCCCCCGGCGGCAGCACGGCGACCAGATCGTCGCGGAGGAGGTCGGGCGGCACCGGCTCCCCAGCAGGCTTCACCTCCGCGCGGAAGAAAAAGTGGCCGGCCGAGGCGTCGACAAACTCATGGTTGCTCTCGATGTTGAGCCGTCGCCCTTGGAGCACGCCGGTGATCCGGTAGATCAGGCCGACCTCGTCGGGGCAGTCAACGAGCACGATCTCGCGGTTGCTTGATCCGCTCATCCCCAGGCCCCCCGTTCAGCCCGCATGGGCCCGGTCGGCGCCGGCACCCACGCGAGCACCACTTCCTCGACCGTGATGTCGGTCTTCTTGGCGGGGATGTCAATCGGCTCCAGCGCGATCGAGTCGGAACCCGACTCGAGCCGGATGCGCTCGAGGTCTGTCTCGATCTCCTCTTCGAGCAGGCCCCGCTTCTCCTCGAGGGTCGTCAGGCTCTCCTCGGCATGGGCAACGTCGGCCTGCTGGCGGGCCGCGCGGCTGGCCGACCGCATCGACGTGGCGGCGCGGCCGATCGTGGTGGCGCTGGCCTTCTTTCGGCCGAGGAGCGCGCCGAGCACGGCAGTGCCGATCGAGACGTAGGTCTGCAGCGACTGGTTCTTGGCCTCGGCCTTCTCCCGCTCCACTTTCTGGCGGGCCCGCTCGATGCGATCGGTCAGCGATGCGAGCTTCGTCGCGTGCTTGTCGCGCACCTTCTCGATCTGCTCGTCCCGCCATTCCTTCACCCGCTGGGCGATCCGCACGCGGAACTCCCCCTCGGTTTCACCGGGCCGCGACACGGCGCCGATTGCCGGCGCCGACCAGGCCGTGAGCTTGGAGGTGCGACCGAGGTGGCTCTTGAGGGATGTGGCGAGCGACGCGTAGCCGCGGGGGCCGGCGAGCGCCGCGGGCAGTGGCGCGAACGAGCCGGCGCGGGGCGCGGGTTCGAGGTGCGGGGTTTCGGCGAACTGCTCGGCGGATTCCCAGGCCGATTCGCCCAGGGCGTCGCCCGCGGCCGCGAGGCAGACCACTTCGCGATCAACCTCGATGCCCGCGGTGGCCTTCGCGTAGCGGACCCGCGCCCTGCCGAGGATTGCCGGCGTGTACTGGATGCCGGCTTCGATCGGCACGGCTCCGTCGGGAGCGAGAAACACCTCTCGCACGCCAGGCGGCAGCAGAGGACGCGGGCCCCCCTGTCGGCCGCCGGCGACGGGCGTTGCCTCCAGCGTGGGCTGTGGCCGGCCGGAGGTCGTGGCGGGCGTTGCGGCGGCGGCCGCGGTCAGCCGGCGGATCTCTTCGCGGAGCAGCGGGCCGCGGAGGTAGGCCATCGTCCAGCGGCTCTGAAAGAGCGTCTCCTCCTCGCCGTGGACGCTGTGCAGCAGAAAGCGGCGCTGCTCGAGGCCCGAGAGCAGGGCATCGAGCCGGGAGCGGTCGAACGAGCCGCCGGACGCCTGTGCGGCGCCTTCGAGGCCGTCGAGCACCCGCGACTTGTCTCGCGCCGTCTGCAGCCGGCCCAGAAACCAGAGGCCGGCGTTGGACAGCCCCTTGTAGTCGAGGTCGACCGGATTCTGCGTCGCGAGCACCACCCCCAGCCCGTAGGCCCGCGCCTGTTTCATGAGTGTGAGCATTGGCGTCTTGCTCGGTGGATTGGCCGTGGGAGGCATGTAGCCGAACACCTCGTCCATCAGGAACAAGGCCTTCAACGACGAGGTGCCCCCCTGCGACCGCATCCACGAAACGGTGGCCCCCGCGAGCAGCGTCACGAAGGCCATCCGCTGCGTGTCGGCGAGGTGGGCGATCGACACGACCGCGACCCGCGGCCGTCCGTCGGCCGTCCAGAGGAGCCGGCCGACGTCGAGCGGCTCGCCATCGAGCCAGGCCTCGAAGCCCGGCGCGGCAGCCACGGTGTTCAGCCGGCTCGCCAGCTGAAAGCGGTCTCCGGCCGGGAAGAAGTTTTCCAGATCGAGGAAGCCCACCCGCTCGATGGGAGGCGCGGGGATCGACCGCACGAGCGTGCCGAAGTCGACCTTCTGGCCGCTCCGCCAGAGCGTGTCGAGAATCGTCGCGAGCAGCACATGCTCCCGGCTGCGGCCCGGTTCGCCGTCGATGCCGACCAGCGCCAGGATTGCCGACACGAGCGACTCGATCCGTTCGCGACGAGCCTCGGGATCGTCGAGGATCGCGGCGGGGGGTGGGTCGAAGCTGCCGAGCATCGCCAGCGGCCGGCCGGTGCGACTGCCCGGCGTGTAGACCGCCATCTCGGCGGCGTCGTGGAGGCGGCGGATCCGGTCGCCCGACTGCCCGCTCGCCTCGAGACCCTCGGACCATTTCCGGGCGGTGCGGTCGGCCAGTTCCTCGAGGCTCACACCTTCCCGTCGGGCGGCCTCCGGCTCGACCCAGGGGAGGAAATCAGCCGGCGCGAGGTTGGGAAACGAGAGCAGAACGTTGGCGAGGTCTCCCTTTGGATCAATGACCAGCGTGGGAATGCCGTCGAGGGCGGCCTCCTCGATCAGGCCGATCAGCAGCCCGGTTTTGCCGCTGCCGGTCATGCCGACGCAGACCGCATGCGTGGTGAATCGCTTGGCGTCGACGAGGAGCGGTTCCGCTGTGGTGGTGCCGCTGGCGGCATCGACCTTGCGGCCGAGATAGAAGACACCCAGCCCTTCGATCGCCGCGGGCAGGGGATCCTTGGGCGTGCTCCGCGATCGACTCTTCTTTTCAGCGGCCATGGCTGCGCTCCGCGGCGTTCGGGGGGACGAATGCCACGATTCAACGTCGCCGCCCCAAATCATGCAACTCGCCGGCGGGCGGGGATGGTCCCCGGCCCGCCGGCGACGCCCCCGGTCTGCCGGGCCAAGCGAAATGCCTCGTTTTCCGCGGTCTGGCTGCAGGCATGTTCGGCAGTCTGCTACCATCCAGCGAGTTCGGCTCCCGATCAAGGAACGTCGCTGGAAGTGGCCGCTCCCGAAGCCTCCGCCCCTCGCGGCGTCACCGTGCTCCTTGTCGACGACCAGCCGATCATCGGCGAGGCCGTGAGGCGGATGTTTGCCGGAGAGGAGGGGATCGGCTTCCACTACTGCAAAGACGCGGCCGCCGCCCTGGACAAGGCCGCCGAGGTGCAGCCGACGGTGATCCTGCAGGACCTGGTCATGCCCGAGATCGACGGGCTCACGCTGGTGCGACGGTTTCGCGCCGACGACAGGTTTCGTGACGTGCCCATCATCGTGCTCTCCACCAAGGAGGAGCCGGCCGTGAAGGCAGAAGCCTTCGCTGTGGGGGCAAACGACTACATCGTCAAACTGCCCGACCGCCTCGAACTCCTGGCTCGAGTGCGATACCACTCTCGGGGCTACGTCGCGCTCGTGGAGCGAAACGAGGCCTTCGCCGCCCTCGAGGCGAGCCGGCAGGTGCTGGCCAACGACCTTGCCACCGCGGCCGACTACGTGCGATCGCTGCTTCCCGCTCCCCAGGATCACCAAGGCATCCGCGCCGACTGGCGGTTCATCCCGTCGGCCGCGCTCGGGGGAGATGCCTTCGGGTATCACAATCTCGATGCCGAGCACTTCGCGGTGTATCTGCTCGACGTCTGCGGTCACGGGGTGGGAGCGGCGTTGCTCTCGGTCTCAGCGCTGAATGCCATTCGGAGCGAGGCCCTGCCCCATACCGACTTTCACGATCCCGGCGCCGTGCTGGCAGCGCTCAACCGCGCCTTCCCCATGGAACGGCAGAACGACATGTTTTTCACGGTCTGGTATGGCGTTTTTCACCGCGGCAGCCGGACCATGCGGTGGGCTGGCGGAGGTCATCCCCCTGCCCTTCTGCTCGTGGAAGGGGACCCGACGCCACGGTTCCTGGATTCCGATGGCCCCCTGATCGGGGCCGTCGACGGACTGGAGTTTGGGGCCGGCGAGGTGGTGGTGCCCCCGGCCGCCCGGCTGTTCGTATTTAGTGACGGGGCCTTTGAAATCAGCCGTCCCGACGGCTCCATGTGGCCGTTCGACGAGTTCGTGACCACGCTCGCCACCGCTCCGGCAGGCCCCGAGAGCCCGATCGACGCCCTTGTGACCCGGGTCCGCACGCTCTCCCAGCGGGACGACTTCCACGACGATTTCTCGATGCTGGAGCTGGCCTTCGCCTGATCTCTGCCGCGGGGCTCGGCCAGGCGGCCGACGGCGGAAAAGCACCGTAAAGCCGTTGGAAACGGCCATCTTGCGGGAGAAGATCGAATCCGTACACTTCAAGGTTTCGCGGTTCCGACCGGCCGCTAGCGTAGCTCAATTGGCAGAGCAGCTGATTTGTAATCAGCAGGTTGCGGGTTCAACTCCCGCCGCTAGCTCACCATGACCACGATGGCACCGGCGGACCACCGCCCCGGCGGCTGTCCACACGTTGTGGAGGCGGCTTGGAACGGTGCATGCGGCCAGTCTGGTTGACGATCGAGCGAGGACGGTCGAGCGAGGATGAGCAAGCCACGGTTGCCACACCACGAAACCCAAGCCCTGCAGTCAGCCACACGAGTCATTCACACGATTTAGCCACGAGAAGACACGAGAAGAGGAGTTCACCGTACACCACAGGGGAGTTTCCCGAGCGGTCAAAGGGGTCAGACTGTAAATCTGATGGCTTATGCCTTCGCAGGTTCGAATCCTGCACTCCCCTGTCTCATCCCGTCCGCCGCGAGGCCTCGGCCGTGAGCGGCAGGGAGTTCGGCGCGGCATCCATAAACGCGGGTGTAGCTCAATGGTAGAGCAATAGCCTTCCAAGCTAAAGACGAGGGTTCGATTCCCTCTACCCGCTTCGACGGACTGCCGGGCAAACCGACCCCCCTCAATCTCCAGCGATTCTCGTCCGATACACACTCCATCCACATCACACTCACACCACCAAAACCCCACACCGATTGCAGGATCCATGGCCGCGGCGTTCGCACCCATCTCGCTGCTGTAGCTCAGTCGGTAGAGCGCGTCCTTGGTAAGGACGAGGTCACGGGTCCGACTCCCGTCAGCAGCTCTCGGCAGAATCCGCGACGAGGGCATTAGCTCGACGGGCCGAACGAGTAAACCACTG
>CAJBSQ010000340.1 GCA_903958265.1 uncultured Planctomycetaceae bacterium | reverse complement strand
TGGTAAGGTTCGCGTTTCGCAGGCCCGCCCCCTGGAGGTTCGTTCCGGTGAGATTTGCACCCGTGAAGTTGGCGCCTTCGAGGTCGTACCAGGAAAAATCCCGACCTGTGAGTGTCTGTCCGGAGTAGTCGACACCTGGGCCCCACATGCCCTTCGTGAGAGGATTGAATCCGGCTGGCCATATGGTGCCAGTGTTGAAACTCGCGTTTGCGAACGTCACTCCCGTGAGTGTCGCGCCGGTTAGGTCCGTGTTGACGAGCCCCGCGTTCGTGAGATTGGCGTTGGTAAGGTTCGCGTTTCGCAGGCCCGCCCCCTGGAGGTTCGTTCCGGTGAGATTTGCACCCGTGAAGTTGGCGCCCGTGAAGTCGTTCCATGCGAAGTCGCTGCCTGCAAGATTCGCACCCTGAAAATCCGCACCGCTCACCTGCCACGAGTAGACCGCGTCGGTTGCCATCGGATTGCCCGCTTCATCCACGATGCCGGAGCCAATAGCACGGATCGTGATGGAGTATGTACCGCTTTGGATCTGCGGGCCGATCGGCGTGACAGCAAACTCCGGCCCAATACCCCCGGTTCCGCCGTGCCACCAGTTTCCCCCAAGAGGCAACTCCCTCCCGTTGAATGCGAAACGTATGTCCTCGCCGCCGAGGCCGTATACCCGCTCGGATGGAACGACCTTGATGGCCGTGATCACTCCGTTGGAGAAGACGTCGCCGGGATTCGGTATCAGCGCGATGGCGGGCGCCGTCGTATCGATCGCGAGCATCGCGCGGGGCTCGAGTCGCTCGAGGGCGTGGAGCCTCTGCCGCTGTGGGCGGCGGCCAGCGAGGCGGATGGCGAAGGACCGGCGGCGGGCGAACACGGAGCGAAGCATCGGTGGATTGTCCTAAGCGGGACGGAGATGCGGGGGGCTTCCAGAGAAGGGGAGGTCCCTTATCAAAAACCCCGCAGATGAGGGAGTATGAGGCACGCCGGCCGGGGGCGTCAACGAGTCCGACGGAGGGGCGGGCGAACGATGCTGTTTACGAGGCAAAGAGGGGATTTGCGGCGGCGGTTGAAAGGGACCGGCGGGCGGCCGGAGCGATCCAAGCGGTCCAACGCAGGGCCGCCGTACCGCTTACGCGGTTACGCTTCCGAGCAGCCGGAGCGTCTTCGCTGCGACGCTTCCAGGAAGCCGCGCTCGCGTGAGCGGGCAGGCCGGGGCTATCACCCCAGCTGGGCCAGCGCCTCGTCGGGGATGCTGAAGTTGGCCGACACGCTCTGCACGTCGTCGTGGTCGTCGAGCCGCTCCATCAGCTGCAGCACCCGGCGGGCCGTGTCGATGTCTTCCACGTCCACCGTGTTGGTCGGGATGCGGACGATCTCGTTGGATTCGACGGCCAGCCCCGCCTTGGCGAGCGCATCGATCACCGCCGCCATCACCGCCGGTTCGCAGGTCACCTCCCAGCGGTCGCCCGAGAGCTTCACGTCGTCGGCCCCCGCCTCGATCGCCACCTCCATCAGCCTGTCCTCGTCGCAGGCCGCCTGCGGCAGCCGCACGAGCCCCTTTCGCTCGAAGAGATAGGCCACGCAGCCGGTGCCGCCGAGCTTGCCGCCGCACATCTCGAAGATCTTGCGGATCTCCGGGGCGGTGCGGTTTTTGTTGTCGGTGAGGATCTCGCAGAGCACCGCCACGCCGCCGGCGCCGTAGCCCTCATAGAGCGACTCCTCGAGGTCGCCCCCCTTGAACTCGCCCGTGCCGGTCTTGATCGCCCGCTGAATGTTGTCCTTGGGCATGCTCACGGCCTTGGCCGCGTCGATGGCATAGCGAAGGCGGAGGTTTGCATCGGGATCGGCCCCACCGTGCTTGGCGGCCACGATGATCGCCTTGGCGAGCTTGCTCCAGAGCTTGCCCCGCTTGGCGTCGATCAGCGACTTCTTGCGGGAGATGTTCGCCCAGTGGGAATGTCCGGCCACGCGTGTTCCTTCCTCGCGAGAGTCTGCTGCCGTCGGCCTTGCGTCACCGTGGTTTCCGCTTGCTCAGATCCGCCGAATGCGGGTCGCTCTTCGCCGGCGCCGACGGCTTCTTCGCGGCGGCCGGCTTGGGCTGCGGCTTCTCCGGCTCCGGCGGCGGCGCCAGCTGCGGCTTGATCGTGAGCGGCTTGCCCACGTTGGGCTTCACCACGAAGGGCTTCGGCCCCGGCTTGGTCTTGCCGTCGGCCGACTTCTTCGGCCCCGAGCCGGCCGGCGGCATCGGCGTCTTGCCGGCGGGCCGGGCCGCGGCCTGCGGGCCCGCAGGCCGATGCTCTTCGGCGGTCGTCCGGGCGGCCTCGGCCACCTTCAGGCTCTCCTTGTCGGTCGCCGGCGGCGGCGGGATGGGCGTCGGCAGCGGTTCGCCCCGCTTGGGCATCCGGTCCTTGAGGGCGGCGGGATTCACCGCCTGGATGACCTTCCGCACGGTGTTGCCGTGGAGATTGGTGAGCACCTCGATGCCAAACTGGTGCAGCAGCGAACTGAACTCGATGCCGGCCTTCTTGCCGATGATCCGCTCGAGCCCGAGCACCTTGCCGGAGTCGTATTCCTGGCGGGTCGTGAGCCCGCAGACATAGAGCGCCGCGATCGCTCCCTTGTCGAGCGGGATCATGTGGCCCCCGAGGGCGGTCGACGCCACCTGGGCGACCACGAAGGGCGGGATGCCGTGGATGTGCTCGAGTGTCTTCATCCCGTGGGCCAACGAGTGCTTCTTGGCATGATCGAGGGAGAAGTTGTAGGTCGACTCGAACACGCTCTGCAGCACCCGCCGCAGCGAGAGCGCCGCATGGGCGGGATCGGGAAGCTCGGCGAGAGCTTCGGCGAGTTCGGCGACGGTCGTCACCCGGATTTCATTGAGGTCGAATGCCGATTCCAGCAGCTTGCTCAAGGCCTTCTCCGCCACGTCGGCCGGGGCGTTTTCCATGCAGCAGGCGATCAGCACCTGCTCGAGCAGCGGGCGGCTGGTATTCACGGCGACCGGCTTGAAGCTGGCCTTGAGCGCCTTGGCAAGCTTGGGAATCAGTTGGCCGCGAGGGGGCACCTTCTCCGGGATGGGCTTCGGCACCGGTGGAGCTTTAACGACGGGGGCCGGCACGGGTTTGGCGACAGGTTTCGCGGCAGGCTTGGCAGCGACGGGCTTGGCCGCGACGGGCTTGGCCGCGACGGGCTTGGGGACGGGCTTGGGGACGGGCTTGGGGACGGGCTTGGTCGGAGCCGGCTTCGCGGCCGCCTTCACAGCCGGCTTCGCGGCCACTTTCGCGGTGGGCTTGGCGGCGGGCTTCTTCGGGCTGGCAGCCGTGGGCTTGCCGGCGGGTCG
>CAJBSQ010000339.1 GCA_903958265.1 uncultured Planctomycetaceae bacterium | reverse complement strand
TCTGATGCGACCGAACCGTGGGGCGCGCGACGTGCACCGGCGACAGCGGATGACCGTTCGGCGGATACCGTGGCTCACTGCCGGGCTCTGGTGCTGCCTCGTCGGCCTGGCCGCCTCGGAAAACCCGCCGCAGCCCTACGTGGAAGAGCCGGAGTATGAGATGGCCCCGCATCTCCTGGGCTCGCAGGAGGGCTTCCGCGAACGGCTGGCCGACGCCGGCCTGACGATCCTCGCCGACAACACGGGCTTTTTCATCGGCAACGCCAACGGCGGCTTCGACCAGGCCTTTGACTACGCCGGCCACGGCGACTACTGCGTGATCGCCGACGGCGGCAAACTCGGCGTGCGCGACGGGCTGTATTTCAAGCTTCGCGCCGAGCACCGCTACGGCGAAACGATCGTCGGCAACGTGGGCTGCTTCATCTCGCCGACGCTGATCGCCGACCTGCCGGTCTACGGCAGCGAGGAGGTGTATCTGACGAACGTGCTCCTCACGCAGGAGCTAACCGACGCGGTCTCCCTGTTCGCTGGCAAGATGGACACGCTCGACGGCGACATGAACGCCTTCGCCCACGGCCGGGGCAAGACGCAGTTCTCGAACATGGGATTCATCTTCAATCCGATCGTCGGCGCGACGGTGCCCTACTCCACGCTCGGTGCCGGATTCGTGGTACACCCCGACGACGGGCCGATGGTGATGGTGACCGTGCTCAACTCCGCAGACACGACGGCCACGAGCGGCTTCGACACGCTGTTCAACGACGGCATGCTCCTGTCGGCGGCCGTGCGGGTGCCCACGACCTTCCTCGACCGTCCGGGCCACCAGCTGCTCGGCGGCACCTGGAACAGCCGCACCTACACCTCGATCGCCGAGGCCTACATCCCCTACCCGGACGTGGCGATTCCGACGACGCGTGGCTCCTGGTGCCTGTATTGGAACTTCGATCAGGTGCTGTTCGTCGATCCGGCCGACGACACTCGCGGCTGGGGACCGTTTGGTCGCGCCGGCATCGCGGACCCGAACACCAGCCCGATCGACGCGTTCCTGAGCTTCGGCTTCGGGGGCTCCGCGCCGAGCCGGAGCAGGCGCAACGATACGTTTGGCATCGGCTGGTATTGGGCGTCGGCTAGCCCCCAGATCGGCACGCTGATCACGACGCAGTTCGGCCCGGTCGGCGACGGCCAGGGCATCGAGTGCTTCTACAACTACGCCCTCACACCGGCCATCCGCATCACGCCCGACCTGCAATACGTGGTGCCCACGCTCCGGCTGGCGGAGCCGGCGGTGATCGCCGGCGTACGGGCCCTCGTGAGCTTCTGAGGAAGCAGACGCCCGTTACCGGTTGGTCATCGCGTCCCAAAACTCAGCCTCGCCCGACACCGAGTTGTGGTCAGTGCCCTCGATCACCCGCAGCGTGGCCACGTTGGGTGAGAAGCCTGCGATGAGCCTCTGCGTGTCGGCGAGCGGCACGAGTTCGTCGTGGGAGGCGGCGATCAGGAGCGTGGGGCAGGTCACGCGGGGGGCATACCGCCACGACTCGTACCTGTCGTGAAGCAGAAGGCTCATTGGCAGGAAGGGGGCCGTCCGCTTCGCGATCGAAAGGATGCTCTCGAAAGGCGTGATCAGGACGAGCCGTGAGACGGGCTCCTCGGCGGCCAGTTGAATCGCGAGACTGCTCCCGAGGCTGCGGCCCACGACGATCACGTCTGGGTGGCGAGTGTGAACGAGAGTGAAGAGGGCTCGGGCGTCGCTCCGCAGGGCGGCTTCCGATAGGCGGCCGGAACTGCCGCTGTAACCGCGGTAATGCATGGCGTAGACGGCACGATCCGGAAACACCTCAGCCAGTTCCGGCACCGTGTAGGCCACGTCCTCAGCGTTGCCTCCGAAAAACAGCAGGGCCTTGGGGCCGTCATGAGGCCTCGTAGAAACCCGTATCGTGGCACCGGGCACCTCGAACGTAAACGCCGCGGCGTGGACGGGCGTTGCCGGCGTCGGCATGTAGATGAATGACCGCTGAAAGACGAAGAAGACGACACAGAGCCCGGCGTACACACTTACGGCGATCGTGAGCAGGGTCCAGAGCATGCGGCGGGTTCTCATAGGCAGGTGATCGCGTGGCAAACTTCAGGCAAACCGGTCCTGCACCACCACCTCGGACAGGGCGAGTTGGCCGCTCTTCGGCATGGCAGGTTTCACGGCCTTTCCGACGGCGATCATGAAGCCGATCACGTGGTCACAACAAGCCCCCTGCCTCAGAGTTCCCGGCCGTCGCCGAAGTCGGCCATCCACACCAACCGAGCGCGGTCGAGTTTG
>CAJBSQ010000338.1 GCA_903958265.1 uncultured Planctomycetaceae bacterium | reverse complement strand
CGTTACCAACGACGGCACGGCCGATCTTATGGTGACCAACCACGCCACGTTCAGCGGCCCAGTGATCGACCTGGGCAACCAGGCAGGCGATGCCATGAACTTCGGCAGCCTGACCTTCCAGTCCAGCGGCCCGGTCACGATCAGCGAAGACAGCAGTACACTGCTGGTGGGGGGCAGTACGGCCGGTAGCGGCGGTGCCCGCGTCACGGCCAGCACCGACCTGACGGTCTCGGTTGGCGCCAGCCTGACCAGCGGCGGAGCGGTGACGCTGACCGGCGGGGTAGCGGCCGGCGCCCTGCTGACCATCAGCGGCCCGGTGACGGGCACCGGCGCGGTCCTAATCGAAGGCGGCGCGGGCAACGACCAAGTCACGCTCAACGCCGCGGTCAACGGCGCGACGGTGGACGTTCGGGGCGCTGGCGGAGACGACCAGATCACGATCAACGCCACGGGCAGCACGCTGCTGACGGTGGATGGCCAGGCCGGCAGCGATCGGACGATCATCAACCAAGGTGCGAACGTCACGGCCCGCGTGAACGTCGTCGATAGCGGCTCGGGCGACACGGACACCGTGACCATCAACGGCACCATCGCCGGAGAAATATTCGACGTGAATCGGACGGCCGTCGGGCTGGTGACGAACACGACGCTCGGACACACGGTCAGCTTCGCAGCCACCATCGAGCAACTGCGGGTCAACGGCACGGACGGGCTGGATGTGTTCCAGGTGGCGCCCTCGTCGTCGACCGAACTGACCGTCGACGGCGGCGCGCCGACCTACGGCGATTTGCTGCAGGTGCCGCCCGGCGATCGGCTGGACTTCGATTCCCAGGGCCGCCTGTTCACGTTGACCTGCGGCCGTATCCAGACCCAGGCGGACCTGACTTCGACGTTCAAGGACGTCCTGTTCACCAACATCGAGAGCCTGCCGCTGGAGCCGCAACCCACCGTCACGCCGGACCACTGGAAGTTCGACCTGAACGCGTTCGGCTCGCCGACGCAGTCGGGCTACACGGGCGTGCTGCCGACGACGCTCTACGATCCGCAGGGCACCTACGCCAATGGGAGTCCGAAGTACGAGCACCGCAACGACTACGGCTGGTCGCAGCCGCTGGAGAGCAACGGCTTCTTCACGGCCGGCGGGTTCGACCGGGGCGCGGCCCCCGGCGCCGGGCTCTACGACGACCTGCTGCAGGACGGGCAGATGGCCCTCACGACGGCAGTCTTCCAAGCCCGGGTGGCGCCGGGCTGGTACCAGGTGACGATCACCTTCGGGGATGCGGCGGTAGCTCGGGACCGGATGCGGGTGAGCAACGCCACTGCGCCGTACCAGGTGCTGCTGGACGAGGTGAGCACGGCGGCGGGCGAGTTCCGTCAGGAGTGGGCGGTGGTGCAGGTCACGGCCGAGCAACCGACCTTGAGCCTGGCGTTTGCCGATCTGGGCGGCGATGCCTTCTGGGCGGTCAATGCCATCGACATCCGGCCGGCGAAGTTGCTGGACATTGGGGTGGCGGCGTCCTCGACAGCGCGGGTGGCGGATGGGGTGACGGTGGACACGTGGACGATCTACGAGGCCAGCAACGGGGCGTTGCAGGTGGGCGACCTGGTCACGCTGCAGGTGTCGTCGGGGGTGCTGGTGGGAACGGACGCGTCGGCGGCCTTGGCTGGCTTCCAGGTGCAGGTGGCGGACGCGGGCCAAGTGCCCTTCCAACTCCAGCGGCCGACCGGTGCGGCG
>CAJBSQ010000337.1 GCA_903958265.1 uncultured Planctomycetaceae bacterium | reverse complement strand
CGTCGTCGTGGCCGCCGAGACGCTCGCCGCCCACGTGGCGTCGCCCGAGCGGATCGCCGAACCGGCCTCGTTCTGCGAATCCGATACCTGCCCGGTGGCGTACTTCGACCTCTTCGAACGGTCGATCCCCGTGAGCGACGCCCATGGGCTGTTCTGGCCGAAGGACCCGGCCGCCCCCCTGTGCAACTGCCACGGGCTCACGGCCGACGACGTGGACGAGGCGATCGCGTCGGGCGATCTCACCCGGATCCGCGACGTGGTGCGGTCGTCGGCCGCTGCCGACGCAGCCTGCGGCGTCCGCAGCGGCGATGGCCGGCCCTGCGCGGCCCGGGTGCAGCGCTACTTCGTGCGGCGACGGCAGGAGCTTGGCGGCTGATGCGGCTGCTCAGTTGGAACATTCACAAGGGAATCGGGGGCCGCGACCGCCGGTATTCGCTCGATCGAATCATCACCTGCATCGAGGCGGAAAACCCGGACCTGATCTGCCTGCAGGAGGTCGACCGGCACGTTCGCCGCAGCCAGCACCACGACCAGCCGCGGCTCCTCGCCCGCTACTTCCGCTGCCATTCCGTGTTTCAGCCGACCGTCGCGGTCGCCGACGGCGGGTACGGCAACCTCGTGCTCTCGCGGTGGCCCGTCGTCAGCCGCCACCGGATCACGCTCCGGCAGGGCGGACGCAAGCCCCGCGGCGCGCAGTTGCTGGTGATCGACTCACCCGAGGGGCCGCTGCACCTGGTCAATACGCACCTGGGCCTCGCCGAGCGGGAGCGGCGGTGGCAGGTGACGAGGCTGTTGGGCCACATGCTCTTTCGGTCTGCCGATCCGCATCCGACGCTGATCGTGGGTGACTTCAACGATTGGCGAAACGCCCTGGCCGACGACACGCTCGCCGCCGGGGGCTTCGCACAGGTGACCACGCCTACCTCGCGATTCCGGACGTTTCCGGCCTGGCTCCCCATGGGCGCCCTCGACAAGGCGTTTGTCCGTGGCCGGATCGGCGTCCGCCACGCCCGCGTCATTCGCACGAGCCTCGCGAAGACCGCGAGCGACCACCTCCCGCTGGTGATCGATTTTCACCTGCGGTGACGCAATGGTCTGCCCGACGGTGTGCAGGTAGGAAACCTGCACCTACGGGGAGTGTTCCGACGCAGGCCGACGGTGTGCAGGTAGGAAACCTGCACCTACGGGGATTGTTCTCATCGTAGCCGCAGGTTTCCTACCTGCGATCATCCGCCGTGGGTCCGAATGGCTAGGCGGCGGGGGCTCCGGGCGTCGTCGTCGCAAGTGACGCGAGGCAGTCTGCCGCGGCCGCGATCGTGGCGTCGATGTCGGCGTCGGTGTGGGCCGAGGAGAAGAACAGCGCCTCATACTGGCTGCAGGGCAGGTAGATGCCGCGGTCGATCATGCCCCAGAAGAATGCGGCGTAGCGGGAGGTGTCGCTTCGCGATGCGGTCTGCCAGCCGGTCACGGGAAACGCCTCGGGGCCGGGCTGGAAGAAGATCGTCAGCATGCTGCCGACGCGGGCGATCGAGGCGGTGACACCGGCCTCAAACGCCGCCCGGCGGAACCCGGCTTCGAGCCGGCCACCGAGCCGTTCGAGTTGGGCATAGGGCGGCCGCTCCCGCAGTTCCTCGAGCGTCGCCGTGCCCGCCGCCACGGCGAGCGGATTGCCCGACAGCGTGCCGGCCTGGAACACCTTGCCGACCGGGAGGATGTTGTCCATCACATCGGCCCGGCCGCCGTAGGCCCCCAGCGGCAGTCCGCCCCCCACGATCTTGCCCAGCGTGGTCAGGTCGGGCTCGATGCCGAGCAGTTCCTGCGCGCCGCCGAGCGCGAGCCGGAAGCCCGTCATCACCTCGTCGCACACAAACAGCCCACCGTGGCGGCGGGTCAGCCCGCGGATCGCGTCGAGACACT
>CAJBSQ010000336.1 GCA_903958265.1 uncultured Planctomycetaceae bacterium | reverse complement strand
GACCACGGGCACGGGCATGACGCTCGGCACGCTCTCGGCTGGTGCGACCAACGGCACCGTGACCGTCAGCGGCGGGGTCGAGTTCTTCATCGGCAATGCCACGAACTTCACGACCACGACCGTCAGCGACGGCCAACTCGTGCTCTCGGGGGCCACGTTCCTGCTCACGAGTGATCCGGCCTACCTGCCCGCACCGGGCGCCTCGTTCCCGATCATCCAGACGGGCGAGACGATCAGCGGCACGTTCACGAACCTGGCCCAAAACGGCACGATCAGCGCGGGCAACATCAGCTTCAGCGGCAACTACACGAGCAACCTCACGCTCACCTCCACGACCGACGCGCCGCGGGTGACGAATGTGTATGTCGACGGCAGTGCCTGGTCGGCTGACTTCCGCGGCTACATGGAGACGACCGGCGCAGGCAACGTCGCCCTCGGTTATCAAATCCCGACCGGCAACGTGGCGGCCTTCAACCGCAACACGCCCAACCAGCTCAACACGATCCCGTGGTCGAACGTCAATCGGATTCGGGTCACCTTTAGCGAGGATGTGGGCATTACGGCCTCGGATCTCGTGATCACGGGCGTCAACACGGCCACCTACGACGGCAGCTTCGCCTACGGCCAGGTGGGCGGCGTCTGGACCGCGACCTGGACCCTGACCTCGGGCTTCTTCACGGCCGACAAGATCCTGGTCAACGTCGCCGGCACGGTGGCCAGCCCGACCAGCGGACTGCAGCTCGCCGGGGCCTGGACACAGCCCACGCCGTCCACCGCCGGCTCGGCTATGCCGTCCGGTGGCTCCGCGGGCACGCCCTTCAACTTCCGGGTCAACATGCTGCCGGGTGACACAAACACCGACACGGCCGTCACCAATGGCGATGTCTCGATCATCCGGGCAGCGCTCTTCACTTCGACTTCGAGTCCAGGCAGCCCGGTGCTGTACACGATTTTCAAGGACATCAATGGCGATAGTGCCATCACCAACGCCGATGTCTCGATTACCCGGGCGCGTCTGTTCAGCCAACTCCCCGCCGGCGAGCCGATTGTCCCGCCGCCCTCCGTGAGGTCGGTCGGATTCAGCAACTCCGCCACCAGCGGCAGCATGACGCTCGACGAGGCCCGGCAGCTTGCGTTTGCTGCGATCGGCTCCGAGGCGAACGGCGAACTGACCGTCAAGAAGAGGAAGTAATCCGCTGGCGGTCGCCTTGGTCCCAGCGTGGCCCGCAGGCGGCGGGTCAGCCGCCGGTGACCATCTCCGCCAGGTCGCGGTCGGGCACCACGAAGGTGTTCGCGGTCAGCGGGCTGGCCTCCAGCAGGGTCGGCCAGGCGAAGGGCAGCACCGCGACGTCGAAGATCTCCTGCACGGCCGCGCTGAACCGCAACGCCCCAACGACCGCTCCGGTATCGATATCGACCACGGCCACTCCGCACCACCGCTCGCTTCGGCTACGCCTCAGCAAGCGGACAGGGGCGATCCCTTGGCAGGTCTACCCTGGTGATAGAGCCTGGTTCCCTTCAGGAGGGCAGGACAGTAGCCGGCGATTGCCGGCCCCCTGGTGCACCCCTCTCGGGCCGAGAAGATGTG
>CAJBSQ010000335.1 GCA_903958265.1 uncultured Planctomycetaceae bacterium | reverse complement strand
CCCGCCCTTCTGATTGGCCACGGCGATCGCACGCATGCTCGATGGTTCCTCAGGCTGGCCTCGGGGACCGCGGAGGATAGGCCCCATTCGCCAGCCCCGAAAGGCCGTTTTTTCGCCTCGTTCACTGCGACACGTGGCTCGAAGACTCGCCGTCGCGGGTGGCCTTGAGCCACCGCCTGAGCCCCTTGGCCAGCCTGCCGAGCTGAACGTGGCCGGGCTGCCCCACGACCGTGACCGAGCCTTCCCCGTCGAGGTCGAAGGCCAGAATGGTCGGTGGACCCGACGGCGTGGCTGAGAAAAAAGCCAGGGCGGCATCCCATTCACGCAGCGGCCGGCGGCCGACGGGGGCAACCTGCCACGTGAAGTTCGCATCCTCGACCAGCCCCCGCCGCAGGTGCACGAGGCCGCGGGCATCCGAGACGTCGAGCCTGTCATGGGCGACGACCTGACGACCGGTCGCGTCGACCTGCAGGGTCCAGAGTTCGACCCGCGGCGCGGCCTGCACGCTGCGGGCCACGGCAGGACCGTAAAACCCCAGGCAGCGGCGGGTCTGATTCCACTGAAACCAGATGGCGAAGACGGCCAGGGCCGCCGCCAGCCCCACGAGGGCGATCACGAGGGCCGATCCGGGGCCGCCCTGCTGGTGCGATTCGGGAGAGGCCTGCATCGACCGCTTCGACTCCGGGACTCGGGGACTCGGGGAACCTCTCCTCTTCGGTCACTGTATACTCCCGCTCCGGAGGCGTGGTTTCGAGAGCACGTTTTTTCGCTCCCCTTCCGGCCACGCTTCGAACGTCTCGGAGGACCCTGCATGGCAAACGCATTCGACCCCTACCGGGAAGCGCTCGTGGTCGAAAATCACACGGTGTGGCCCGCGGAATACGAGGATTGGTCGCCCGCCGACAAAGCCCGTGTCGAGGGCCTGATCCATGCCCACCCCCAGGAGGCAGCAGACCTGGATTATCTCCGCCAGCACACCGGCTTCGCCCGCGTGATCACGGTCACCGCGGCGGATCTCGACCGCGTGAGCGTCGCCTGACGTGAACACGATTCGAGTCCATCTCCCAGGCAGTCCGACCGGGCCGGACCCGGACCGGTCGTACCTCATCCGCTGTGGGTCCGGACTGCTCGACTCACTCGGGCCGCTGCTCCGTGATTCCGGCGGGCGGCGGGGGGTCGTGGTCGCGGATGCCGCGGTGGCGGAAACCCACGCCGCCCGCGTGGTGGCCTCGCTTCAAGCCGCAGGGATCGAGGCGGTGTCCCTCACCGTTCCCTCGGGGGAGGCCTCGAAATCGGTTGGGGCCTTGGGCCGGCTGTGGGCGGAGTTTGCCCGGCTCGCCGTCGATCGCCATACCCGCGTGATGGCCGTGGGGGGCGGCGTTGTCGGCGACCTCGCCGGATTCGCGGCCGCCACGTTTTCCCGGGGATTACCCGTGTGGCAGGTGCCGACCACGCTCGTCGCTCAGGTCGACAGCGCCATTGGCGGGAAAACGGGCATCAACCTGCCCGCCGGGAAAAACCTGGTCGGGGCGTTCTGGCAGCCGGCTGGCGTGGTTTCCGATATCGACACCCTCTCCACCCTGCCCGACCGCGAGTTCGTCAGCGGTTTGGCCGAGGTCGTGAAATACGGCGTGATCCTCGACGCCGAGTTCTTCGCCTGGCTCGAGGATCATGCCGCCGCCATTCTGGCCCGTGAACCCGCGGCGGTCGGCCATGCCGTCGAACGGTCGGCGGCCCTCAAAGCCCGGGTGGTCGAGCAGGACGAGCGCGAGACGACCGGGCTGCGGGCCGCGTTGAACTACGGCCACACCTTCGCCCATGCCTACGAAACCGCCGCCGGCTATGGAGTGCTGCTGCACGGGGAAGCGGTGGCGATCGGCATGGCTCGGGCCGCCCGGCTTGCCGAGCGTTGCGGCCGTATTTCCTGCGACCTCGTCGCCCGCCAGGATCGCCTGCTCGAACGGTTCCGGCTTCCGGTTGCCGCTCCCGAGTCGCTCCGCGATGCCGAGCGGCTGATCGAGATCATGGGCCGCGACAAAAAGACCCTCGACGGGCAGCTGCGGTTCGTGCTGCCCTCGAAACTGGGGCACGTCGACCTCGTCGACGGCATCCGGCCCGAAGCCGTCAAGGACGTGCTGCAGGGCTAAGGCGGCATCCGGGTTACCTGGAGCACTGGCTCCAGAAGCGAGGGCGGGTAGGCGAAGGGGGTCGGCGAACGCTCGCGGAGCCTTGGGCGTATCCTCGCCCGGGCGACGCGACTTT
>CAJBSQ010000334.1 GCA_903958265.1 uncultured Planctomycetaceae bacterium | reverse complement strand
GTGACGGCTGAGGTCACGATCGCCCCCGCCCCCGCCGCCGTCGCCGCGGCTAGCGTCGCCTCGGTCGCCAGGTCAGCCTTTGTGAGCACGAGCAGTTCGTGCCCTGCGGCAGGCCCACCACCGCCGGCCGCCGCATCGGCGGGAATCACGCGGAGCACGAGATCGGCCAGCGCCCGCTCGGCCAGCGCCCGTTCGATTCCCGCCCGCTCGATGGTCGACACGGCGGTCTCGTCTCCCCGGGTGCCGGCGACGTCTACGATCTCGACCTCCCAGCCGTCGAGCACCGTTCGCGCCGTGACGATGTCTCGGGTGGTGCCCTCGAGCGGAGAGACGATGCTGCGGCCGTGACCGACCAGCGCGTTCATCAGGCTGCTCTTCCCGGCGTTGACCTCTCCGGCGAGCACGATCCGCCAGGGGCACGTCAGCCTGAGCCCCACGCGTGCGGCCGCACGCAGACGGTTGGCTGCCCGCGTGCCGGCATCCGCGTCGCCGCCGGCCATCACCCCGGCGACACGCCCGATTTCCAGATCGAGGGCCCCGGCCGCCTGCCGGGCAAGGATTCGCGCTGCTTTGGGCCCATGCGCCTGAGGCAGGTGCTGCAGGGCCAGGGCGGCGCAGGAGTCGCCCCCCTCGTCTCCGAGCCATTCCTGCCACGGCACGATCCGCGCGCCCGCCGCCTCGAGCGACGCGAGCACGGCCGCGGGAGCCGCGATGCCGCCGTGACACTGGATCTCCAGCCGCTCGCCGGCATGGCGAACGACGATCACCTCCTCCCCCGTGGGCCGCCAGGTTCCGAAGGCGAGCGCCCCGTCTGGTCTGGCCGCGATCGCAACCCCGCCACGGGCGGCGAAGAGGCTGTCGACGACCGCATCGGCCTTGCGGCCGGCCAGCGCTACGACGGCCAGTGCCCCGCGGCCGGGCGGGGTGAGCAGCGCCGCCCGCACGCCCTCGCATCGCATGGTTGACGAGCCATCGGGAGCGGCGAGAGGATGGTGCGGCCGGCCGTCTCCGGCGGCCGCGACGGGCTCCCCGGGTCGCCCCGTCTCCGGCACGTGGTGTTGATCTTCATGCCTCACGGAGTTGTTTCCATGGCCGACTGGATCGAGGCGGGAGCCAAGGCGCCCGATTTCACGCTCGTCACCGACGACGGCACGAAGCTCACACTCTCGAGCCTCAAGGGCAAGCCCGTCGTGCTTTATTTCTACCCCAAGGACGACACCCCGGGCTGCACGAAGGAGGCCTGCGGCTTCCGCGACGCAAAGCTGCAGCTCGCCAAGCACGAGGCGGTGGTGCTCGGCATCAGCCCCGACGGCCCGGAAAGCCATGCCGCCTTCCGAACGAAATACAAACTGCCGTTCACGCTGGTGTGCGATCCAGACCACACCGTGGCGGAAGCGTACGGCGCCTGGCGGGAAAAGAACCTCTACGGCAAGAAGTCGCTGGGGATCGCACGGAGCACCTTCGTGATCGACGCGGAAGGCCGGGTGGCAAAGGTCTTCAAGGCCGTCAAGCCGGACGGGCACGCCGAGCGGGTGCTCGAGGCCCTCGCGGCGCTCTGATCCCGCGCGACCGTCACAACCGCCACGCTGCCACGGGGGATTTTTGTGGTCAGCCGCGGCCGCGCCCGGCGGGTCGGGCATAGTTGGGCAGCAGGG
>CAJBSQ010000333.1 GCA_903958265.1 uncultured Planctomycetaceae bacterium | reverse complement strand
GTCGCCGACACGGCCGACTTCGCCGAGTGGAAGTTTGGCGCCCGCACCACGGGGATCATCTTTTCTGCCACGACCTGCGCGCAGAAGGCGGGCATGGGGTTCGGCGCCGCCTGCGCCGGCTTCCTGCTGGAGCACTACGGCTATCAACCCAACGTCGCCCTCTCCGACTCTGCCCGGCAGGGCATCCTCCTGATGATGAGCCTGATTCCGGCCGCGGGCCTGCTCCTCCTGGCGGCGGTCTTCAGCCGCTACGGGCTCACCGAGGGGGTATGCCGCACGATGCGGGCCGAGCTCTCGGCCCGGCGGCTGGCCCGCTGAGCGGCGTGGAGACCGAGAACGTGCCGGGGCGGCGGTGGAGCGTAAAATAGGAAGGTCTATGTCTGCGAATCGCTGCACGATCACCGCTGCGGTTGGGGTCGCCATGACCGTGGCGATGGGGCTTGCCGCGTGGGTGGGGCTCTCCACCGCCGTGGTGGCGGCGTCGTCCTACCCCTACATCTCCTGGCAGGATGAGTTCGACGGCACCGCGATCGACCCCGGCCGCTGGACGCATGACATTGGGACGGGTGCCCAGCACGGCCTCGACGGCTGGGGCAACAACGAACTGCAGTATTACACCGACCGCACGCAGAACTCGTTCGTCGGCAACGGCATGCTGACGATCAGGGCCCAGGCCGAGTCGTACGGCGGAAAATCCTATACCTCGGCCCGGCTCAAGACGCAGGGGCTCTTCAGCCAGATGGGTGGTCGATTCGAGATGCGGGCCGCGCTGCCCACCGGACAGGGTTTCTGGCCGGCGTTCTGGATGCTCCCCGAGACGGACACCTACGGCGGCTGGGCTGCCTCGGGCGAGATCGACATCATGGAGGCCCGGGGCCAGCAGCCCGACCGCGTGGCCGGCGCGATCCACTACGGCGGAGGCTGGCCGAGCAACATCTGGAGCGAGAGCGTGCGGAGACTGCCGGCCGGGCAGACGATCGCCGATTTCCACACCTACGCCCTCGAATGGGACGTCTCGCCATCGCCCGCCCTGCGATGGTACGTCGATGACGTGCTCTACGCGACGAAGACGAACTGGTGGAGCTCGGGGGGGGCCTATCCGGCGCCGTTCGACAAGCCGTTCTCGATGCTGCTGAACGTCGCCGTGGGGGGCAACTATGTCGGACCGCCGAATGCATCGACGACCTTTCCATCGCAGATGCTCGTGGACTACGTGAGGGTTTCCACGGCCGCCCCCCCCGCGATCACGTTCAATGTGGCCAGCGGTTCGAAGACTCAGGCCGCAGGCGGACACGCTCGGATCGCCGCGGCCTCGTCGGTCACGAAAACGGGTGCTGGCACGATTGTGTTCGACGCCGTGAATACCTACACCGCGCCAACAGCAGTCGATGGCGGGACGCTGCGACTCGCGAACGCCCAGGGCTTGTCGGCCAGCCCGATCACGGTCAACGCCGGGGCGACGCTCGCCATCACCGCCACGAGTTCGACCGGGCTTGCTGGCGTTACGCTCGACTTCGGAGGGGTCGTGGCCCTGCGGAGCGACATCCCGCAGCTCGTCAGGATGCAGTCGCTGGAGTTCGCCTCCGCCATCCCGCTCACGATCGACAGCACGACCATGACGAACGGATACATGAACGTCTTCGAGCTGCCGGCCAACGGCGGAGCGTTTCGGAGTGGGCAGGTCTGGTCCGTGGCGGATCTCCGGGCCACCTTCACCAGCGGCACGAGCGTGACGCTCGCCCCCTGTTCGGTCAGCGACACCAGTTCCTACTGGTATACGCCCAGCGGCCGGCCCGGCGCGACGGGCAACAAGACCATGGAGGCCTACGTCTACGGGGAGGCCGACGGCACCTACGCCGGTGAGACGGTGCGGTTCAGCGGTAACGTCGCGTCTTCCACGCTCCGGAGCGGCTCAGGCGCATGGGACGTGAAGGCGTTTATTCGGGATTTCTCCGCCGATTACAGCTCCATGATCGAGTCGCAGGTGCCGCTCTCCGCCACCGGCGAGTTCTCCATCAGCCTGAGTGCGATCAACGACCCCACGCGGCATGTCCAATGGGGGCTCAAGACCACGGGGCCCAACGTCTGGATCACGGACCTGGCCTCGAAGGGCACCGTGGTCGTCAACTCGTCGGCGGCGATCGTCGCTGACGGCGGCACGGTCGATGTCGGCCGGGGGAGCGTCACCGTGGCCGGCGGCCTCTCGGCCGCTGAGCTCGTCGTCCAGTTGCTCGGTGGGCGGGGCAACGGTTCGTGGGCCGGCACGAGCGGGATCACCTCGACCGCGGCGGCGGCGGAGATGGCCCTGGGGGTATCCCGCACGGTCGGCTGGCTCGACCACGGCGACGGTTCGGTCGAGTTTGCGTATGCCGCGCCGGGTGACACCAACCTCGACTGGCAGCTCGACGTGCTCGATGTGGCTAATCTCCTCACCTCCGGCAGGTTCGACACCGGCCAGCCGGCGACCTGGTTCGAAGGAGACTTCAACTACGACGGCGTGGTCGACATCCTCGACACCGCCGACGTCGTGGCCACCGGCCTTTACGACGCAGGTTCCTACAACCCGTCGCCGGTGGCCGAAAGGGTCGCCGTCGTGCCCGAGCCGTCCGCGGTGTGCCTCCTGGCGGCCGGTGGCCTCGGCCACGCGCTCCTCGGTCGGGCATTCAGCGGCTGGCGAAGACGTCAGTCTGGCTTTGGCCGGGGGGCGAACCAGGGGTAGATCGCCGGGATCACCAGCGCAGTGAGCAGGGTGCTGGTGACGATGCCCCCGATCACCACCGTCGCCAACGGTCGCTGGATCTCCGCCCCAGACGAGGTCGCCATCGCCATTGGCAAAAACCCGAGGCTCGCGACGAGCGCCGTCATCAAGACCGGACGGATACGAACCTCGGCCGTGACGAGCGCCGCCTCGCGTGGAGCCAGGCCCCCCTCGCGGGCGTGCTCCGCGCCGGCGACCCAGACGAGCCCGTTGAGGACCGCCACGCCGAACAGCGCCACGAAGCCCACGCCTGCCGCGATCGAAAACGGCATGCCCCGCAGGGCGAGGGCCGCGATGCCCCCCGAGGCGGCGACCGGCACCGCGAAGAAAATCAGCGACGCCAGCCGCAGCGACTTGAAGCTCGTGTAGAGCAGCAGGGCGATCAGCCCGAGCACCACCGGCGTGATCAAGAGCAGCCGCCGGCTGGCACTCACGAGGTTCTCGAAATCGCCCCCCCAGTCGAGCGTGTAGCCGGTCGGGAGCTTCACTCGTTCGGCGATCCGCCGCTGCGCCTCGGCCACGAAGCTGGCCACGTCTCGGCCCCGGACGTTGGCGGAGACGAAGGTGCGTCGCCGCGAGTTCTCGTGCTCGATCGACGGCGGGCTCTCCTCGATCCGGATGTCGGCCAGTTCGCCGAGCGGCACGGGGCGGCCCCCCGCCGCCGCCACGGGGATCTGCGGCACGAGCTCCTCGTCTTCCCGCCACACCTGCGGGAACTTGACCATCAGCGGGAACCGGGGGCGGCCCTCGTAGATCACTCCCGTCTGGATGCCGCCCATCGCCGAGACCGTCTGCATCACGTCGATGCCGTCGATCCCATGCCGGGCGAGCTGGTCCTGCCGGGCGTCGATCCGCAGCGTGGGCACGTTCGCCTGCCAGTCGGCCCGCACGTCGGCGGAGCCTGGGATATCGCGGAGCACGCCCTCGATCTTCTTGCCCAGGTCGCCAAGGGTGGTGAGGTTGTCGCCGTAGACGAGCACCGCCACGTCGGCCTTGACCCCCGCGACCAGCTCGTCGACCCGCATCTCGATCGGCTGGCTGAATCCGAAGGTGGCACCGGGAATGCCGGTCGAGAGGGCCTCCGACATCCGCTCCACGAGGTCGTCGCGAGTGACGCCCTGCGGCCACTTCGAATGAGGCCTGAGCATCACCCAGACGTCGGTCTGCTGCACGCCCATGATGTCGTTGGCGATCTCGGGCCGTCCGGTCTTGCAGAACACCGTGCGGACCTCGGGGAAGCCGCCGAGGACCTGCTCGATCCGCGTGGTCAGCGCTATCGAGTCTTCGAGCGTCGCGCTCGGGAGTCGGTTGACTTCGACGAGCAGGTCGCCCTCATCGAGCCGCGGCATGAACTCGGCACCGAGCCGCAGCGCCACTGGCACGCTCGCGGCCACCAGGGCCGCCGCCACCAGGGAGATCATCACGGGATGAAACACCGCAAACCTCGCGAGCGGCTGATAGAGCTTGTGAAACAGCCGCATGATCAGGGGCTCGTGCTCCTCCTCCCGCGACAGCACCGTGGCGGCGAGGACGGGCATCAGGGTCAGGGAGATCACCAGCGATCCGAGCAGGGCGAACAGCACGGTCAGGGCCATCGGTCGAAAGAGCTTTCCCTCCGTCCCCTCCAGGAACAGGATCGGCAGGTAGACGACCGCGATGATCAGCTCACCGAACATCGTGGGGCCGCGGACCTCGATGGCGGCGTCCCGAACGACATCGATCTTCGAGGTCGAGGGCCGGGCGAGCCCGAGCCGGCGGACGCAGTTCTCGACCATGATCACCGAACTGTCGACGACGAGGCCGAAGTCGATCGCCCCCAGGCTCATCAGGCTCGCGGGG
>CAJBSQ010000332.1 GCA_903958265.1 uncultured Planctomycetaceae bacterium | reverse complement strand
GCGTGGCCACCAACGGACTGGTGCATGCCGACATGCTTCGGCATCTCCTCCCGATCACGGAGTGACCGCATGATGCCGCCAGCCACGCCCCTCCTCCTCGTGGCCGCGCTGGCCTTTGTCGGGGTCCAAGCCGTCGCCGCCGAGCACGCCCGGCCGAAGAACGTGCTCTTGATCGTGGCCGACGATCTCAACACGATGCTCGGCTGCTACGGCGATCCGCTCGCCAAGACGCCGCACCTCGACCGGCTCGCGGCCCGCGGCGTGCGGTTCGACCGCGCGTACTGCGCGTTTCCGCTCTGCGGCCCGAGCCGCAACTCGTTCCTCACCGGACTGCATCCCAATGCCACCGGCATCCTGGCCAACGCCCAGGTCTTCCGGCAGACGATCCCCCAGCACCCGAGCCTCCCGGAGTTGTTTCGCCGCCACAGCGGAACGGCCATCCGCGTCGGTAAGCTCTACCACTACAACGTGCCGGCGAGCATCGGCACGGCCGGGCACGACGACCCGGCATCGTGGGAAGCCGCCTTCAATCCGGCCGGCGTGGATCACCTCGAGGAGGAACCGCACATCTTCTCGCTGAAGCCGGGGCAGTTCGGCGCGACGCTCAGCTGGTATGCATCCCCGCGGCCCGACGAGGAACACACCGACGGGCTCGTCGCCGCCCGGGCAACGCGGGTGCTCGAGGAGTCCGCGGCGGACCGGTCGCGGCCATTTTTTCTCGCCGTGGGCTTCTACCGGCCGCACACGCCCTATGTGGCGCCGCAGTCGCCCTACTTCGAGATGCATCCGGAGGCGGAAATGCCGGTGGTGGCGGGCGTGGCCGAGGATCGAGGCGACATCCCTGCGGCGGCTCTGCAGAGCGGCCAGAAGGAACAAGACGCGATGAGCGACGACCTGCGGCGGCAGGCCCGCCAGGCCTATGCGGCCAGCATCAGCTTCATGGACGCGCAGGTAGGGCTGGTGATCGCCGCGCTCGACCGGCTCGGACTCACCGATGACACGATCGTGGTGTTTACCAGCGACCACGGTTACCACATGGGCGAGCACGGCCTCTGGCAGAAGCGAAGCCTCTTTGAGGAGAGCTGTCGTGTGCCACTGCTGGTGGTGTCGCCCGGGAGCTCGAAGGCCGGTGGTGTAGCGGCCGCACCGGTCAGCCTCGTCGACCTGTATCCCACGATCGCCGCGGCCTGCGGGCTCGCGGCCCCGGCCGGCCTCCCAGGACAAAACCTTGCGCCGCTTCTCGAGGATCCGCAGGCCACCGGCCGCAACTGGGCGGTCACGCAGGTTTCTCGCGACGCTGGCAGGAAGGCCGGCCGGAATGAACCCGACCGCAAACCCTTTTTCGGCTATTCGCTTCGGACGTCGCGGTGGCGGTATACGGAGTGGGACGAAGGCCGGCAGGGGCGAGAGCTCTACGACCACGACGCCGATCCGCGGGAGCTGATGAACCTCGCGGATGATCCCGCGTGGGCTGACGACGTGGAAGCCCTCTCGACCCAGCTCCGGACCGCCGTCGCCGGTACGTTTCCCGCGTCGGGCTCGACGCCCCTGCTACGGCCCGAGACCTGGGGGCCCACGCTGTCTGTTCCCGGTGGCGGTAAGTGAGCCAGAGAGCCGGAACGCCCAGGGGCTTTCACGGGGCCACCCCCGTTCACCACCGCGCCCTTGCGCACGAGTGCCCAGAGCGACTCCAGTTGATGGCGAGCGTTGCGGACCTGAAGTGAGTCGAGGCCTGGAGGGCCGAGACGAACATCCGGCGAGAGGGCATGGGGAGCCCCGAGCCAGATGCGATGGACAGACACAGGTTGAAAAACCTGTGCTACGGGGGGAGCCCCGAGCGAGATCAGACACGGGTCGACCCGTCCTGCATCTGTCGTGCCGAACAGGATTGGCAGGATGCGGTCACCATTCACGCCTGACCACACG
>CAJBSQ010000331.1 GCA_903958265.1 uncultured Planctomycetaceae bacterium | reverse complement strand
GTCGAGCAGGCTTGGGCCGGTGTGATACTCGGGGAGCCGGTGATCTTCCGGGAGGTAGCCCACTTGGCGGCGTGCCTCGAAGCTCCCTACCAGCCGGCCGAGCAGGTGCGCTGATCCTGCCGTCGGGGCCAGCATGCCGAGCAGGATCTTGATGAGTGTCGTCTTTCCTGCACCGTTTTGGCCGAGCAGGCCGAAGACGGTGGCCCGCTCGACGTCGAGGCTCACACCACCGAGGGCGCGAAGCTGCCCGTAGTGCTTTTGCAGGAGGCGAACCGAGACGACGTGTTCGATTGCTGTCATCGCCGTGGCGGAAAGTCCGCTGATGATGAAAAGAGATGAAAGAAAAACGATCCAGATTCTGCGTCACCTGCGTGCATCCGTCGAGTCGAGGAAGGAATCCTCACGGAAGAGCAGCGCGGGGCTGCCCGTGCCCCGCGAGCCGGCGTACGACGCCAAGCGGAGCCAGGATGGCGAAGCGGCGGCGGCATCCGGGACCATCCTGATCGACCACGCCGTCGCAGGGGGCGGTGCGCAGACCGTCAGCGTTGCCAGCAGGCGTTCCGGGCATCGGTTGTGGGGCCCACGAGACAGGAGCACGCGGCTCACGAGTCTCTCATCAGTCGACCCATGCTGGCGGAAGTGCCATTGGCCGGGCTATCGTCTATCCTGAACAACACGTTCTCTATCGAGCCACCGTCTCAAACCCACTCCGCGGCGCAGTGCGCCGTTCCCCGATGGATCGCATGCTCAATTCCGGCATTGTCACCCGCGCTCTGCTCGCGGTCGGATTTTTGTTGGCTGCAGCGATACCGGTGGAGGCGGCGACAGAATTTTCTGAGACGCAACTGGAAATCATCCGTGATGGATTCACCCCACGGGTGGCCGCTCTGTTTGCAGCGGAAAAAGGACGCCCGCTCGTTCGGTCCGAACCGAAGCCGCCGTTGAGTGCAGGCCGGGCGGCGTTTGTGCGGGAGTATTCCTTCGACCTAGTAGAATTTGCGACTCGCTGCCTGTGGTTGGATGAGTCCAATGCCGCCGCCAACGCCGCCTTGGCGGAAAATGCCGACTACTATCTGGCGAATCCGGACGCGATCTTCGACAAGGACAACTTCCACTGGCACTCCGAGGTGCTGCTGCGTCTCATCGAGTTCTTCGGCACGCACGGCTCGCGGCGCGCGGGCCTGTTACAACCGGAAACGGAACAGAAAATCCTCGACTCTATTTGGCTCTACTGCCGTCGAAACGACTCGGCTGCCAAGCCGCACACGCATCTGGCGGAGGCAGACCACGCGGCTTCGCAGACATGGTTCATCCAGGAATCGGAAAACCACCACGCGCAGAGTTTCACTACCCTGTGGCACTTTGCGAAACTTGCCCGCCTTCGGGACAACTTTCGTGATTGTCGTTACGACGACGGGCGCACGCCCGCCGAGCACTACGAGGCGTGGAATAGCTACGCGAAACTCTACCTCACCGAGCGCGCGAAAAAGGGTCTGTTCGTCGAGATGATGTCGGTCAGCTACAACACGAGCCTGCTCAAGGGTATTTTTAATTTCTACGACTTCGCGGAGGACCCCGAACTCAAGCGGAAAGCCGGACTCTTCTTCGATCTCTACTTCGCCTACTGGGGTCAGGAACAAATCCACGGCGTCGCCGGTGGCGGCCAGAGCCGCATCTACTCCGACATCAATCCGAAGTCGTCGGGCCTGGGCTATCTCTTCTTCGGCCTCGGCGCCGTCCCGAAATTGCGTAGCGAACTATTGACCGCGATGACGACCACGTACCGACCGTCACTGGTCGTCGTAGACCTCGCGTGCGATCGGATCGGGCGCGGCACGTACGAGGTGATTCAGCGTCCGCTCGGCTTGGCGGCAGACCGCGCGCACTACAAACCGCCCTCCTATCGTCTCCGCACGGATTTCGGCGGCAATCTCCGCTACTCGTATTGCACTCCCGACTTTATTCTTGGCACCACGATGTCAGATGCCCGACCAGAGGCCGACTGGACGATGATCAGTTCGCAGAATCGTCGGCATGGCATCCTGTTCGAAGGCGACCCCGTGGCAGTCATCTCGCCGCAATGCGAAGCCATCCGCGATGACAGGGCCTTCAATGCTCAGTGGTCGGTGCAGCGGAAGGGCACCCTCATTTGCCAGAAGCTCAACACGCATCGCGGAGCCGGACCGATGCGCGTATGGTTTT